>NZ_JBFNEH010000092.1:0-7105 GCF_040797425.1 Symbiobacterium sp.
ACGGGTGGAGCGGAACGGAGGCGCCCCAGGCGTGGACGGTGTCCCCACCGAACGGTTGAGGGACCAGATCCGAGCCGAGTGGAACCGCATTCGGGAAGAACTGCTCCAGGGGACCTACAGGCCAAAGCCAGTCCGCCAGGTCGAAATCCCGAAACCGAGCGGCGGCATGCGGATGTTGGGCATCCCCACCGTGATGGACCGCCTGATCCAGCAGGCACTTCTCCAGGTACTGACGCCGATCTTCGACCCGACATTCTCCGAGTCGAGCTACGGCTTCCGGCCGGGCCGAAAGGGACATGACGCGGTACGGAGAGCACGCCAGTACGTGGCGGAGGGGTACGAATGGGTCGTGGATATGGACCTGGAGAAGTTCTTTGACCGGGTCAACCACGACGTGCTGATGGCCCGAGTTGCGCGCCGCGTGACGGATAAGCGGGTACGGCGGCTGATCCGACGTTACCTGCAAGCTGGGATTATGCTGAACGGGGTGGTGATGGAACGGGAAGAGGGTACCCCCCAGGGCGGCCCTCTCAGCCCGTTGCTCGCCAACATCCTGCTCGACGACCTGGACAAGGAGTTGGAGAAGCGCGGCCACCGGTTTGTCCGGTACGCAGATGACTGCAACATCTACGTCCGCACGAAGCGGGCGGGGGAGCGGGTATTCAGGAGTATCCGCGGCTACCTGGAGGAACGGTTACGGCTCAGGGTCAACGAGCAGAAGAGTTGCGGTCGACCGCCCATGGCGGCGACAGTTCCTCGGGTTCAGCTTCTACAAGAACCGGGGAGTTCACATTCGCATGGCGGATAAAGCCCACAAGCGGGTGAAGCGGGAGCTCCGCAGGATGACCAAGCGCAGCCGCAGCCAGAGCATGAAAGAGCGGATCCAGCGCATTAACGCATACCTGCGTGGCTGGATCGGCTATTACGCGCTCTCGGATGCCGACTCGGTCTTCAAAGAGATCGAGGGTTGGCTCCGTCACAGATTGCAAGCATGCCTGTGGAAACAGTGGAAGCGCCCCCGCACGCGCCTGCGGGAACTCCGCGCTCTCGGGCTACCTGAGTGGGTCGCTCGCGAATACGCCTACAGCCGCAAGGGCGTGTGGCGCATGGCGGGCGGACCAATGAACAGAGCCCTGGGCAAGGCCTACTGGCGTGCCCAGGGACTGCTCAGCCTAACCGAATGCTACGAAGCAACTCGTCAATCCTGGCGAACCGCCGGATGCGGACCCGCATGTCCGGTGGTGTGAGAGGACGGGGGCTAACCGCCCCCTCCTACTCGATTTTTGTCTTGCGGCTGAGTCCCTACCGACGCAGGCGCGGGTCCAGCACGTCCCGCAGCCAGTCGCCCAGGAAGATGATGCCGAGCACCGTGATGGAGATCGCGAGCCCCGGCAGGGTCGCCAGCCACCAGGCGCTGGCGATGTAGTTCCGCCCCTCCGAGAGCATCGCTCCCCACGTGGGCACGTCGGGCGGCACGCCGATACCCAGGAAACTGAGGCTCGACTCGGTGAGGATGACGCTCGCCACGTTGGTGGTGGCCAGCACGATCACCGACCCGGCCACGTTGGGCAGCACGTGCCGGAAGAGGATTAGCCACCGGGGGACGCCCGTGGCCTCGGCGGCCTGCACGAAGTCCCGCTCCCGCACGGAGAGCGTCTCGCCCCGGACCACCCGGGCGTAGCTGGTCCAGCGGGTCACGCCCAGCACCAGGATCAGCGTGCCTACCCCCGGTCCGACGATGCCCACCACGAGCATGGTGAGCAGCAGGGAGGGGATCGCCAGGAAGGCGTCGGTGAAGCGCATCAGCACCGTGTCCACCCACCTCCCGGCGAAGCCCGAGACCAGGCCCAGCACCACGCCGATGGCGCCGGCCACCAGCACGGCGGCCACGCCGACGGAGACCGAGACCCGCGAGCCGTAGATGATGCGGCTGAGGATGTCTCGCCCCAGCGTATCGGTGCCCAGCAGGTGGGCGGGGTCGCCGCCCTCCACCCAGGCCGGCGGCTTCAGGCGGATCGCCGGGTTCTTCAGGTTCGGGTCGTACGGCGCCAGCTGAGGGGCGAAGGCGGCCACCAGCAGCACGATGGCCACGATGACGGCCCCGGTCATCCCCACCGGGCTGCGGCGGAGGCGCCGCCAGAGGGAGGGGCCGGAGGAGGGCCGGTCCTGCGCCTCTGTCTGATTCCACATCTCGGCCGCGGCCATGCTCCGGCACCTCCTATTCGTAGCTGATGCGGGGGTCGACCAGCGTGTAGACGAGGTCGACCAGCAGGTTGGCGCCCACGATCACCAGCACGCTGAACATCACCACCGTCTGCACCACGGTGTAGTCGAGGTTGTTCAGGGCCTGCACCGCCAGCCGCCCCATGCCGGGGATGGCGAAGACGCTCTCGGTGATCACCGCGCCGCCCAGCAGGGAGCCCAGCTGGAGCCCCAGCATCGTGATGACGGGGATCAGGGCGTTACGCAGGGCGTGCTTGATGATCACGGCCTGGTGCGACAGCCCCTTGGCCCGGGCGGTGCGGATGTAGTCCTGACCGATCACCTCGAGCATGGCGGAGCGGGTGAGGCGGGTCAGCGACGCCGCCAGCCCGGTTCCCAGGGTGATGGTGGGCAGGATCAGGTGCTTCCACGACTCATAGCCCGAGACGGGCAGCAGCCGCCAGCGGGTGGCCACGATCAGCATCAGCATGATGCCGAGCCAGAAGCTGGGCATGGCCTGCCCGATCACGGAGAGGCCGGTGGCCAGGAGGTCGATCCCGGTGTTCCGCTTGAGGGCCGAGATCACGCCGAGCGGCACGGCCATCGCCACGCCGAAGAGGAGGGCGAGGGCCGAGACCTTGAGCGTGACGGGGATGCGCTCCAGCACCAGTTCCAGGGCTGGGGCGTTGTAGAGCCAGGAGTAACCGAAGTCGCCTCTGAGCAGGTTCCCCATGTACTTCACGTAGCGAACGTAGACCGGCTGGTCGAGGCCGAGAGCGTGGGTGAGCGCCTGGATCTGGTCCTCGGTGGCGGTCTCCGGCAGCATGAGGCGCACGGGGTTGCCCATCACGTTCAGCAGGAAGAACACGAGGGCGGTGACCACCAGGAGGATGACCACGGTGTGCAGCAGCCGTTTCAGGAGATAGCGCAGCACCCTCGCACACTTCCTTTACTCAGTGATGGACACGTTGTGGAACCAGTACATGTCGTCCTTGCGGGGGGCCCAGTCGACGCCATTCGCGACGCCGTGGACGCTGGCTACGTGGTAGAGATAGATGCGCGGCCGGTCCTCGGCCACCACGTCCATCAGCTCCTCGTAGATCTTCTGCCGCTTGGCTGGATCCATCTCCTGGGCACCCGCGTTGACCAGTTCGGTCACCTTCGGGTTCTCATACTCGCCGGAGCTCTGGCCGGGCAGCATGTCCACGAAGACGAGGTCCGGGTCCTTCATCGAGTTGCTGTTGGCGATGAGGAGCAGTTCGGGCACCTCGTGGGCGTCCATCCGGTTGTTGAAGGTGGTGGTGTCCAGGATCTCCAGGTTCACCTTGAAGCCCACGGCCTCCAGCATGCCCTGGATGGTCTGGGCCACCAGCGGGTAGTTGCCGCTGGAGGGGGCGACCATGCCGATCTCGATGCCGTTCGGGTAGCCCGCCTCGGCCAGCAGCGCCTTGGCCTTCTCGGGGTCGTAGAGCTCGTTGGTGTTGTAGTACTTCGGGGTGTGGCCCACGAGACCCGGGATGAGGCGGGTGCGGGTGGGAATGCCGGCCCCGCCCTCCACGGCGGCGATGAGGGCGTCCTTGTCGATGGCCCGCTCGATGGCCTCACGCACGCGCGGGTCCTGGGTCTTGGCGCCGTCCTGGAAGCTGATCTCCATCAGGTAGACCCGGCTGCCCCACATCTCCTGCAGCTTCACGTTCGGATCGTTCTGCAGGGCCGGCCGGGCGTCGGCGGTGATGGAGAGGGCAATGTCGATGCCGCCGGTCTGGATCTCGGCGATGCGGGTGGCCTCCTCGGGCAGCACCCGGAAGACCAGCTCGTCGATGCTGGGGGCGCCGCGCCAGTGGTCGGGATTGGCCACGAGGGTCACGTGGTCGTCACGCACCCACTCCTTCAGGATGAAGGCGCCGGTGCCGACGGGGTTCTTCATGAACTCCTCCATGCCGACCTGGTTGATGTAGTCGGCGGGCAGCATGCCGGAGCCGATGCGGCTGAGGCGGTTGAGCAGGAGCGGGTCGGGGTCGTGGGTCACGATGCGGACGGTGTGGTCGTCGACGATCTGGACCTCCTTGATCGTGCGGTTGGAGCCGTACTCCCGCAGCGACTGGTCCCGGGAGACCCGCTCGAGGGTGTACTTCACGTCCGTGGCGTCGAAGGGCTCGCCGTTGGAGAACTTCACGCCCTCACGCAGCTTGAACTCCCAGACGGTGGGCTCCACCAGCTTCCACTCGGTGGCCAGGCCGGGGTCGAAGGAAGCGGTGTCGAAGTTGTAGTAGACCAGGTAGTCGAACACGTGCTGGTGCACGGCCTCGGTGTGGACGTTGTTGTGGTTGTGGATGTCCCAGCCGCGGATGTCGGTCGCGGCGCCCACCACCAGCGTCTTCTTGGCCGTACTCGGTGCGGATCCGGACCCGGAACTGGAGCTGGGGTTGGAGCCGGAGCTGGAGCCCCCCTGTGTGCTGCTGCCCGGCGCCGGCGAACCGGAGCAGGCAGCCAGGAGACTACCCGCCAGAAGCATGACTCCCACTGCCTTAATCCATCGAATATTGCGCATTCCGACGAACGCCTCCTTCTTTCTCGTTGGGTCTGTGCTTGAGAATAAAAGCACAAACCGTGCCAAGGCCGAAGAGGCGCTCTACACGGCATTTTCCGCGCGAAAAACAGGTGGAACAGGCGGTTCTGGCGCCTGTTCCACCTGTTGCGCCTGCTCACCCCCCCTGCCGTACCAGTGCCCACCCCGCCGGCGAGAGGCGGGAGCCCTGCCGACCCCGCCCCGCCACCACCAGTCCCTCGGCGGTCAGCTGGGCGAGGCGGGAGCGCACCTCAGCCTCAGTAAGATGGATGCCCTGCTCGGCGAGCCGCCGCCGCACGGCCCCGCGGCCGACGCGTTCGCCGGCCTTGTCGGCGTCAGCCAGGATCCGCAGCATGATGAGCTTCTCCCGCTGGGGGCTGAGCGGAGGCTCCGCCGGTGCGGGCACGTGGCCGGCGCCGAGCACCGTCGTCGGCAGGTCGTCGAGTCCGATCGGCCCCACGGCCACCGTGGCCATGTGCTCGACGCAGTTGCGCAGTTCCCGCAGGTTGCCGGGCCAGCTGTAGCGGGTGAGGGCCGCGAGCACCTCGGGGGCGACGGGGCCGTGGTAGCCCTGCTGGGCGAGATAGTGCTGGACGAGGAGAGGGATGTCCTCCGGCCGCTGGCGCAGCGGCGGCAGCTTCAGGGAGAGGACGTTGAGGCGGTAGTACAGGTCCGCCCGGAACCGGCCCCGGGCGACCAGATCCGCCAGGTCCTGGTTGGTGGCGGCGATCACCCGCACGTCCAGGGGGATCACCCGGCTGCCGCCCACCCGCAGCACCTGCCGCTCCTCCAGCACCCGCAGGAGGCGCGCCTGCACGGAGGGGGAGATGTCGCCGATCTCGTCGAGGAAGATCGTCCCGCCATCGGCCTGCTCGAAGAGGCCCTGCCGGCCGCCCCGGACCGCACCGGTAAAGGCGCCCTCCTCGTAGCCGAACAGCTCGCTCTCGACGAGGCTCTCGGGCAGGGCGGCGCAGTTGACGGCCACAAAGGGGCCCTTCTGCCGGGGCGAGGCGTTGTGGATCGCCTGGGCCAGCATCTCCTTGCCGGTGCCGGTCTCGCCGAGGATCAGCACCGTGGAGGCGGAGCGTGCGATCTGGCGGGCCCGGGCGATCACGCGCTTCAGCTGGGGAGACTGGCCCACGAAGTCGGCGAAGGTGTAGCGGGCGGGCTGCCCCCGCTTCCGGGCCGCCGTCCGGGCGCCGCCGGGGCCGGGCTCGGGCGGCAGCCGGAGGAGCGTGGCCGTCCCGGTGACCCGCCCGCTCTGGCGCAGGGGCAGGCACGTCATGTCCACCACCGTGCCGGCGACGGTCACCGGCTGGTCCGGGGGCAGGGACTGGCCGGCGAGCACCTGGTCCAGTCCGTCGCCGGGCAGCAGCGTCCGGGCGGGCCGGCCCAGCGCCTCGCTGGCGGGCAGCTGGAACAGGGCCTCGGCCCGACGGCTGAAAAGGGTGATGCGGCCGGCGGCATCGGTGCCCACGACGGCGTCGGAGCTGAAATCGAGCACCGTCTCGATGAACTGGGTGAGGTCGCCCAGCGCGCCCACCGCGCCGGCGAGGCCCGGATGGCGGGTGACCGCGCGGCCCAGCCACTCCTGCAGCCGCTGCCGGGGGCCAGGGTCGGTGAGCCCGAGCACGGTGAGGACGTCGTTCAGCGTGACGGGATCGATGGGCCGGGGGCCGAAGTCCCGGACCTGCCGGGCCCAGCGGGGCACGGCGTGGCCCTGGCCGAAGGTGATGGCCAGGTCGACGTCTGGCTCCGAAGGCTGCCCCGGGGACCAGGGGAGCAACTGGACGTGGTTCACCCCGAGTTCGGCAAGCATGACCACGTTGAGGGTGGCCGAGACCTCCTCCTCGTCGACCACCAGGAGGCGAGCCCCGGCGGGCAGGGCCATCAGTTCCTGCCAGTCTTTCCGGAGGAGGGTGCGGATGGTGGTCAGGACGGGGGTGCGGGGGGTCACCGCACCGCTGACAGCCCGCGCCATCCGCCGGGCGGTGAGGAGCACGAGGTCGGCGTCGATGGACGCCGGAAGGGGCTCCTCACGCAGGGAGAGGGTGCGGATGCGGGCGGCGTCGCCCAGCACGTCGTGCAGTTGCTGAGTGAGGTACTGGCCGGTCCTGTTGTCGCTGCAGATCAACCAGATGTGCTTCATCGCTGATCCAGCCTTTGCGGTGATGGTGCCGGGAGAGGTTAGGGAACTGTGTGTCCTCTCAGTTTTGCACCTGTAGGGTTATTCGTGGGGCGAGTATTTCGCAGAAATTCGCTTCAGGGGCCGGAAACCCTGCTAGGAGCCTGTCCGGGTAACCGCACGTGAGATAGGGGCAGACTCCCAATGAT
>NZ_JBFNEH010000093.1:0-6931 GCF_040797425.1 Symbiobacterium sp.
CGTTGAGGCGGCTCCCAGGCCCCTCATCACGGCCGTTTTCGACGGAATACCCCCAGATTCGACAAGATGTTGGCGGAGGCCAAGTTTACATAACGGCAGTACAGGGCAGTTTTTCCCCCTATCTCGCCGAAAATAGGGGCCGATTTTCCCCGCATTTTTCAGCCCGGTGCCTGGCACCGGGACGGGGCGGGTCCGCCGAAACGGTGCGCTCCCCCGATGCCGCTGCGGGGCATGCACGAGGGCGTGGCGGACTCGCCGGCGGCACGTGAGGTCGCCCCGGCGCGCCTCCTTCGGAGACCGGATGGGGGTCATCGGGGGCGCACCCTAGATACCCCTCCACCTGTAGGTTCAGCTTTCCTGTCCGTAGGGTTCTGATTTCGGCAAACCCGTGGAGGCAGCGAAATGGATGCGTTACAATGGCGCCGGAATGTGAAAGGATGAACAACATGGCCGTACAAGGAACACCCACCAGCCAGCGCCTGCATATCGCCTTCTTCGGCCGGCGCAACGCGGGCAAGTCCAGCCTCATCAACGCCCTGAGCCGGCAGGAGGTCTCGCTGGTCTCCCCGGTGCCCGGCACGACCACCGACCCGGTGCGGCGCCCGATGGAGCTGCATCCGCTGGGACCGGTGGTCCTCATCGACACGGCGGGTATTGACGACACGGGGGAGCTGGGCGAGCTGCGGGTGGCCCGGAGCCTGCAGGTCCTGGACCAGACGGACCTGGCGGTGCTTGCCGTCCCTGCCGGGGAGGAGCCCGGCGAGGCCGAGGAGCGGCTGGTCCAGGAGCTGAAGCGACGCGCCACGCCGGCCGTCGGCGCGGTGACCAAGGCAGACCTGGACCCCGAGGGTGCCGCCCGCCAGGCCGCCCGCCTCAGCGAGCGCATCGGCTTCCCCTTCTGCGTGAGCAGTGCCCAAGGCGATCCGGGCGTGGCGGAACTCCGGCAGCGCATTATCGCCGCCGCCCCGGTGGACAGGGCCGAGGTGCCGCTGCTCGCCGATCTGATCCAGCCCGGCGACCTGGTGGTCCTGGTGGTGCCCATTGACTCGGGCGCTCCCAAAGGGCGGCTGATCCTGCCACAGGTTCAGGCCATCCGCGAAGTGCTGGACGCCGGGGCCATCGCCGTTGCCGTGCGGGATCGAGAGCTTCCAGGGGCCCTGGCCTCCCTGGACCGCAGGCCTGCCCTCGTGGTCACCGACAGCCAGGTCTTCGGGCCGGTCAGCCGCACGGTGCCGCCCGAGATCCCGCTCACCTCGTTCTCGATCCTCATGGCCCGGCACAAGGGGGACCTGGAGGAACTGGTGCGGGGCGCCCAGGCCGTCGACCGCCTCCGCCCGGGCGACCGGGTGCTGATCGCAGAGACCTGCACCCATCACCAGCAGAAAGACGACATCGGCACGGTGAAGATCCCCCGGTGGCTGCGCGAGCGCGTGGGCGGCGACCTGCAGTTCGAGTGGGCGCACGGGCAGGAGATGCCCGCCGACCTCACGTCGTACCAGCTCATCGTCCACTGCGGCGGCTGCATGGTGAACCGCCAGCTGATGCTCAGCCGCATCCGCCAGGCGCAGGCGGCCGGGGTGCCCATCGTCAACTACGGCGTCCTCATCGCACATCTGCACGGAATCCTGCCACGCGCGCTCTCGCCCTTCCGGCAGCCGGGCGGGACCCACGGGGGGAATACGTGATGATCCGCAGCGAGGTGCTCTCTCTGATCGACCGCGCCGAGGGCGGGGCGGACCTCACCCGGGACGAGCTCGCGTGCCTGCTGAGCCTCGAAGGCGAGGAGCAGCAGGCCTTGTTCGCCGCGGCGGACCGGGTCAGGGCCCGCACGATGGGCGACGGGGTCCACCTGCGGGGCCTCATCGAGTTCTCGAACATCTGCCGGATGGACTGCCACTACTGCGGCATTCGCCGCTCCAACCGGCACGTGCGCCGGTACCGGATGGCGCCGGAGGAGATTGTGGCGGCGGCCCGGGGCGCCCACCGGCTGGGCTACGGCAGCGTCGTGTTCCAGTCCGGGGAGGGCGACGCCCTGGACCCGGAGGAGCTGGCCGGTGTGGTGCGGGCGATCAAGGCCACCACGCCGCTCGCGGTCACCCTGAGCGTGGGGGAGCGCACCCGCGAGGAGTACGCGCTGTGGAAGGCGGCCGGGGCCGACCGGTTCCTGCTCCGGCACGAGACCGCCGATCCCGAACTCTTCGCCCGGCTGCGGCCGGGCCGGCGGCTGGAGCAGCGGGTACAGTGCCTCCTGTGGCTCCGGGAACTGGGGTACCAGGTGGGCAGCGGCTTCATGGTGGGCCTGCCCGGCCAGACCGTCGAGACCATCGCCGACGACATCCTGCTGCTCAAGAAACTGAATGTGGAGATGGCTGGCATCGGGCCGTTCATCCCGGCCCCCCATACGCCGCTGGAGGATGCCGCCGCCGGCACGGTTGACCAGACCCTGAACGCGGTCGCCTGCGTTCGGCTCACCATCCAGGACGCCCACGTGCCCGCCACCACGGCCCTGGGCTCGATTCACCCCCGGGGGCGGCAGCTTGCCCTGGCGTGCGGGGCGAACGTGATCATGCCCAACGTCACCCCCGGCAAGTACCGCATCCATTACCAGCTCTACCCGAACAAGATCTGCCTGCGGGAGGAGCCCGAGCAGTGCGCCCCCTGCGTGGCTGCCCTCATTCTTGGCGAAGGTCGTTTCGTGGCCACCGGCCCGGGGCACTCCCCCCGGTGGACCGCCTGAAAGGAGTCTTGCCCATGCCTGTCGCTGCTGAGAAAGCCACTTTCATTGACGACGCGGTGCTCGAGCGCCTGCTGGGCTCGGCCTCTGCCCCGTCGGCTGTCCGCCTGCGGCAGATCCTCGACAAGGCGGCCCTCGCCAAGGGTCTGGACCTGGAGGAGGTCGCCGACCTGCTGATGGTGGAGGACCCGGAGCATCTGCAGGAGATGTTCCGCACCGCCTATGAGATCAAGCAGAAGATCTACGGCAACCGCATCGTGCTGTTCGCGCCCCTCTACGTCAGCAACCTGTGCGTGAACAACTGTCGCTACTGCGCCTTCCGCCGCGCCAACGAGCAGGAGGTGCGCCGCCGCCTCACCCAGGAAGAGGTGGCGGAGGAGACCCGGGCGCTTCTGCGCATGGGCCACAAGCGGGTGCTCCTGGAGGCCGGCGAGGATCCCGTGAACTGCGACATCGACTATATCGTGGACTGTATCAACACGATCTACAGCGTCCGGGAAGGCAACGGCAACATCCGGCGCATCAACGTCAACATCGCCGCCACCACGGTGGAAGACTACCGCAGGCTGAAGGCCGCGCATATCGGCACGTACCAGCTCTTCCAGGAGACCTACCACCGGCCCACCTACGCGCAGATGCACCCTCAGGGTCCGAAGCACAACTACGACTGGCACACCACCGCCCTCGACCGGGCGCAGGAGGCCGGCATCGACGACGTGGGCGCCGGCGTGCTCTTCGGTCTCTACGACTACCGGTATGAGGTCCTGGCCCTGCTCCTGCACGTGCGCCACCTGGAGGAGCGGTTCGGCGTGGGGCCGCACACCATCTCGGTGCCCCGGCTGCAGCCGGCCCCGGGCGTGGACCTTACCACCTTCCCCCACCTGGTCTCCGACGACCAGTTCCTGAAGCTGGTGGCGATCCTGCGAATGGCCGTTCCCTATACGGGCATGATCATCTCCACCCGGGAGACGCCCGAGGTGCGGGAGCAGGTGCTCCGGCTCGGCATCTCCCAGATGAGCGCCGGCTCCAGCGTGGGCATCGGCGGGTACAGCCGGCTCACCCGGGGCGAGCGGGCGGCGACCTCCCAGTTCATCCAGGGCGACCACCGGTCGCCCGACGAGGTCATCCGCTGGCTCTGCGAGCTCGGCTACCTGCCCAGCTACTGCACCGCCTGCTACCGCCAGGGGCGGACCGGCGACCGGTTCATGGCGCTGGCCAAGACCGGCCAGATTCAGAATCTCTGCCAGCCCAACGCCATCTTGACTTTCCAGGAGTACCTGGAGGACTACGCCACGGAGGAGACCCGCGCAGTCGGCCAGCGCACTGAGTCCGCGAACCTGGCGCAGATCCCGAGCGCGAAGATGCGCGCCGAGACCGAGCGGCGGCTGGCGCGCATCAAGGCCGGTGAGCGGGACCTCTTCTTCTGAGCTGACCGACCGCGGGGCGCGACGGGGGAGGGGGATGACCG
This sequence comes from Symbiobacterium sp., assembly GCF_040797425.1. NCBI lineage: Bacteria > Bacillati > Bacillota > Clostridia > Eubacteriales > Symbiobacteriaceae > Symbiobacterium > Symbiobacterium sp. Next base: position 4,203 of record NZ_JBFNEH010000093.1, read on the forward strand.
GTGAGGCGGATCCGGCGGAGGCTGTGGAGCCTCTTGGGCATCGCAACCGCCCTGGTGCTCTGGCACCTGATCGCACTGCAGTACCCGCCCTGGGCCGTGCCCACGCCGCTGGACGTGGCCCGCGAGCTCGTGCGCCTGGGGCAGACCGGCGCACTCTGGCGCGCCGTGGCCGTCACCACCGGCCGGACGCTCGCCGGCTTCGGCATCGCCGTCCTGCTGGGCGGCGGCGCCGGCCTCCTCTCGGGCCTCCTGCCGCCGCTCCGGCAGGCCCTGGCGCCGGTGGTCACGGCGATCCAGGGGGTGCCCCCGGTGGCCCTCATCATCGTCGCCCTGCTCTGGTTTGACGCGAACAGTTCGGCGCCCATCTTCACCATCGCCGTGGCCGTGCTGCCCATCATCTTCGCTGCAGCGGTGGAGGGTGCGGGCGCCGTCGACCGCAACCTGATCGAGATGGCCACGGTCTTCCGTGCGCCGCGGCGCATGCTGGTGACCGAGATCTACCTGCCCCACCTGCTGGGCTACCTGTTCCCGGCGCTTCTGTCGGGCCTCGGCCTGGCCTGGAAGGTGGCCCTCCTGGCCGAGCTGATGGCCGGCAGCCGTACCGGCATGGGCGCGGGGCTGGGGACGGCCCGGGTGAACCTGAACGTCGCCGGCATGTTCGCCTGGATCGCCGTGGTGGTGATCCTGCTGCTGACCATGGAGAACCTGCTGCTCCGTCCGCTCAAGCGCCGCCTGGAACCCTGGCGGCGGGGCGGGGAAGGGGGTGGCGGCTGATGCTCACCCTCACCGGGGTCGGCCACGATTACGCCGGCGTGCCGGCGCTGACCGACATCGACCTCACCCTGGAGCCGGGCCAGATCCTGGCCGTGGTGGGGCGCTCCGGCTGCGGCAAGACCACCCTTCTGCACATCGCCGCCGGCCTCATCACCCCCACCCGGGGGCGCGTGGAGAACCGCTTCCGGCGGCCCGCGTACGTCTTCCAGGAGCCACGGCTCCTGCCGTGGCGCACCGCCTGGCAGAACATCGCCTTCGGGCTGAAGGCCGCCGGCCGGCCGACGGCCGAGCAGCGGCGAGTGGCATCCGCCCTGATGGAGCGGCTGGGCCTGGAGGGCGCTGCCGACAAGTACCCCCACGAGCTGAGCGGCGGGATGCGCCAGCGGGTGGCCCTCGGCCGGGCCCTGGCCATTGAGCCCGACCTCCTGCTCCTGGACGAGCCCTTCGCCGCCCTGGACCCCGGCCTCAGGGCCGGCATGCAGCGGCTCGTGCTGGATCTGCTGGAGGAGCGCCGGCTGGCCGCCCTCTTCGTAACCCACGACCTCACGGAAGCGGTGCGGATGGGCGACACGCTGATCGCCCTCTCCCCGGCCCCCGGCCGGATCATCGCCCGGCTGGAGCTGGGCCGCACGCCCCGCACCGACGCCGAGACTTACGTCCACAGGACCGTGGCCGCCATCTGGCCGCGTGTCTCCAGAGCATTTCCCGACTAGGAGGCTTGTCCCATGCGTCGACACAGCGCGGTATTGCCCAGGCTGCTGGTCTGCTTGCTCGCCCTCGGCCTGCTCTTCGGCTGCGCCCGTCCCGCTCCCAACACGGAGTCGCCCGGCTCGGAGCAGCCCGGCGCGCAGACCGAGGCCCCGCAGGCCGAAGAGCCCACTGAACCCGGCGAGTCCGCCGAACCCGCCGAACCCCTCGCACAGTTGCAGATGCAGGCGCCGTCCGCCCCGCCCTCGATTCTGCTGGCCCACCTGGCCACGCAGGAGCGGCTCACCAGCCTGGTGAACGAGGTGAATTTCCAGGCGTTCGCCAACCTGGACCAGCTCCGGGCGGATATGGTGAAGGGCCAGGTGCAGGTCGCGGCCGTGCCCACCTACGTGGCCGCCAACCTGTACAACAAGGGGCTGCCCGTGAAGCTCCTCAACGTGACCGTGTGGGGCCACCTCTCGGTGCTGACGGCCAACCCGGACATCCAGGGCTGGGAGGACCTGCGCGGCAAGACGGTCTACATCCCCTTCAAGAACGACTCGCCCGACCTGATCTTCCGTACAGTCGCCAAGCTGGCCGGCGTGCCGGAGGAGGAGATGGACTTGCAGTACGTCTCCGCCGCCCCTGAGGCGCTGCAGATGCTCATGGCCGGCAAGGCAGACGCCGCCGTGCTGCCCGAGCCCGTGGCCACTGCCGCGATCCTGCAGGGCAAGCAGAACAACGTCCCGGTGCGGGAACTGTTCGAGCTCCGGCAGGAGTGGGGCCGCGTGACCGGCCGGGAGCCCTTCATCCCGCAGATCGGCACCATCGCCGTCACCGAGCTGATCGAGCAGCATCCCGACGTCATCGCCGCCATCCAGGAGGGGCTGCAGGAGTCGGTGCAGTGGATCCAGGAGAACCCCGCCGACGCCGCGGCCCTGGGCGAACCTTACCTCAACGGGCTGAAGGTGCCGGTGATCCAGAACTCGCTGGACCGGACGCCGTTCCGGTTCGAGACGGCGACCGAGGCCCGGGAGGCGGTGGAGTTTTACTTCACCAAGCTGGCCGAACTGAATCCCGACATCATCGGCGGCCAGCTGCCCGACGACGAGTTCTACTACGCCGGGGAGTAGATCAGCCGAAGCGGCCCGTGACATGGGCTTCCACGCGCAGGACCCCGCCTCCGACGCCTGTTCGGTGGCGGGGTCCTGCGCGCGTCCAGGGTCACCACGGTTTATTCAGCATGTGTGTCAGTCTGGCCGTGTACC
>NZ_JBFNEH010000094.1:0-6202 GCF_040797425.1 Symbiobacterium sp.
ACGGGCCCCGCCGACGCGACATGACCACCAGGTCTCGGGCGAGACCTGGTGGTCATGTGCGGAAATGCCGGGGTTCGGAGCCCGGCGGCGAGCCCCCGAAAGGAGGGGGCGGTGGCCCTGGGGCCCCCGCCTCGAGTGACAAGTGGTGAGCTAGCCGCACTCAGGATGGTCGCCGCCATAACTGGAGTGGGGACGCCACTGCCGGGCTCCTGGGCACCTGTGGGTGCCTGTTTCCATTATCGCCCTCTTGTGTTGCGTTCAAACCGGTGCCGCAGTTCTCTGGCGCCGGCCGCGGGCCCCTGACGTTTCGCCGGAGCCCAGCGGCAGGCCTTCGGCGACGCCACGGCGATCACCCCTGCGCCCCCATCCCGCGCCAACGCCCGGCGGTCGGTCCGCCGGGCGTTTCTGCTCACGGGTTTCCTCCGTCTTACCGGTACTGGCTCACGAGCTGCTCCCACACCGCCGGATCCATCGTCCAGTCCTGGTTCACGATGCCCTCCTTGCGGTAGCCGGCCACCCGGTCCTCGTAGGGCACCGACGCCGGGTCCTCGTAGATGATGCCCGTGACCAGCTCCTCCGTCTCCATCAGCTTCTTCATCGCCGCGAAGCGGTCGTGCCGGTCGTAGGTCGGGTCCTCGTCGAGGTTCACCAGGTTCTGCTTGAAGAAGTCGAAGGTGTTCACCCGGTTGAACGTGACGCACGGCGAGTACGTGCTCACCAGGGCGAAGCCGGGGTGCAGGATCGCCCGCTTGATGATCTCCACCAGCTGCTTCTGGTTAGCCGAGAAGCCGGCGGCCACGAAGCCGCAGCCCGAGGCGATGGCCAGCTGCAGCTGGTTGACCGCCTTCTCCACGTTGCCCGCCGGCGTGGACTTCGTCTTGAACCCCGGCTCCGAGGTGGGGGAGGTCTGGCCCTTGGTGAGGCCGTATATCATATTGTCCATGACGATATAGGTGATGTCGACGTTCCGCCGGAGGGCGTGCATGTAGTGCCCCATGCCGATGGCGAAGCCGTCGCCGTCGCCGCCGGCGGCGATCACCGTGAGCTCCCGGTTGGCCAGCTTCAGCCCCTGGGCCGCGGCCAGGGCGCGGCCGTGGGTCACGTGCAGGTTGTACGAGTTGATATAGTTCCCGATCTTGCCGGAGCAGCCGATGCCGGAGACCACCGCCGCCTTCTCCGGCTCGATCTGGAGCTCCACCAGGGCCTTCTGCAGGGCCGCCAGCACGCCGAAGTCGCCGCAGCCCGGGCACCACCAGGACTTCTCGGACGTCCGGTAATCTGCCATGGTCAGCGCCATCTCGCTCACGCCTCCTTCGCCGCCCGCGCGATCGTCGGGTCTTCGGTGGGCCGCACGCCCTGCCCGCCGCCGGTCACCAGGTACTGCGCCTCGCCGGACAGCACCGCCCGGGCGCCGTCGACGATGTCCTTCACCGTGAACAGGTTGCCGTCGTACCGGAGCAGGCTGGCCACCTTCGCGGCGTCGTACCCGGCGCCCTTCAGCATGAAGGCGAACTGCCCGGTGGCGTTCGACTCGACCACCAGCGCCTTGCCGGTGCCCACGTACCGGGCGACCTCCGCCACCGGCACCGGGTGGATCAGCCGGATCTGCAGCACGCCCACCTTCTTGCCGGTGAGCTGCTCGATGATCGGCTGGGCCTCCTTCGCGGCGCCCAGCGTGGTGCCGAAGGCCAGGAGCACCAGGTCGGCGTTCGGGCTGCCGAAGTAGCGCACCGCCTCGGTCTTCACGTGGGTGATGCGGCGCAGACGGCGGTTCATCATGTAGACGCGGTTGGCCGGGTTCTCGGTGACCTTGCCCATCGGGCCGTGCTCGGCGCCGGTGGCCAGGAACTGGCCGTTCTTCATGCCCGGCAGCGAGCGGACGGAGACGCCGTTTTCGTTCACCTGCTTGCTGTACCGCTCGAACACGTCACGCCCCAGGGCTGCCAGCTCCGCCGGGTCGGCGATGGGGCCGCGGTCGATCTTGGGCAGCGCCGCGAGGTCTGCCGCGGCGGGCTCCACCGTCTGCTGGAACAGCGCCAGGGCCAGGTCGGAGGCGATCAGCACCGGGCAGTGGTAGTTGTCTGCCAGGTTGAAGGCCTCGGCGGTCATGGGGATGAGCTCCTCCACCGAGCCCGGGGCCAGCACGATGCGCGGGCCCTCGCCGTGGCCGCCGTAGGCCAGGGCCAGCAGGTCAGACTGCTCCTGCTTCGTGGGCATGCCGGTGGACGGGCCGCCCCGCTGGGTGTCGACCACCACTACCGGCGTCTCGGTCATCGAGGCGAGGCCGATGGCCTCCTGCATCAGCGAGATGCCGGGGCCGGAGGTCGCAGTCATGGCCCGCGCCCCGGCGAAGCCGGCGCCCACGCAGGCCACAATCGAGCCGAGCTCGTCCTCCATCTGCACGGCAATGCCACCGACCTTGGGGAAGGCCTTCACCAGGTTCTCGGCGATCTCCGAGGCCGGGGTGATGGGGTAGGAGAACATCAGGCGGCAGCCGCCGGCCAGCGCCCCGAGGGCGACTGCGTCGTTGCCGGTCATCAGCAGCCGCTCCTGCCCGTCGGGGTGGGCCAGGTCGAGCCGCAGGTCTGGCCAGTGCTCCTCGACATAGTTATAGCCCTGATCCATCGCCTGGTGGATCAGCGCCACGAAGTCCTCGCCCTTGTTGCCCCAGCGGCGCACAGCGTACTTCTTGAAGTGCTCCAGGGGCAGGCCCAGGAAGGCCGCCGAAGCCCCGAGCACGAGGTTGTTCTTCATGAGGGGATTGCCGAGCGCCAGGGCCATCTTGTTGAACGGCATGGTCAGCAGCCTGGCGTCGACTCCTTCCGGCAGCTGTGGGTCAAAGGATTCTTCCGCCAGCACGATGGCCCCGGGGTAGACGTTCCGGGCGCAGAGGTTGATGGACTCCTGGTCCAGCACGACCAGCAGGTTCACTCCGGCCGCCGGCGCCTGGACCCGCTCCACCGAGATGCGGGTGGTGAAGTCGGTGTGGCCGCCCTTGATGCGGGAGGCGAAGGTCTTGTACGCGTACACGTAGTACCCCGCACGGCTGGCGACGGTGTTGAACACCTCGGCCGTGGAGTCAAGGCCGGAGCCTTGTTCGCCGCCGATCTGCCAGCAAACCTCCTTGAGCAAAATCGACCCCTCCTCAGGCTGGTGCTGCGGACCGGCACGCACCGCCCGGCCCGCGGTCACGGCTCTGTCCCCATGTGCACACTATCAGTTCACTTCCAACTATACGTCTTATTGGGCTATGATGAACATGCATAGTTGACATACCGTGAATACTCCCGGTGCATCATACCCGGGTAACACGAGGGGGCTATCGGGGTGTTACTTCAGCATCTGATTACCTTCTGCCGCGTCGTGGAGACGGGCGGTTTCGCCCGGGCCGGGGCGCTGGTGGGCCTGAGCCAGCCGGCCGTGACGCGGCAGGTGGCCGCCCTGGAGGCAGAGCTGGGCGTGCCCCTCCTGGACCGGTCCGGCCGCCAGCTGCACGTGACCGCGGCCGGCCAGCTGGTCTACGACCGCGCCCGCCGCATCGCACAGGCGGTGGCCGCGCTGAAGGAGGAGGTGGCCGACCTGGACGACCCCGAGCGGGGGCGCGTGGCCATCGGGGCCGTCACCACCGTCGGTCTCCGGCTCCTGCCGCCCATCCTCGCCGCCTTCAAGGCCCAGTACCCCCGCGTGCAGGTGACGGTGAAGGCCGGGCGCACGCAGGAGACCCTCGCACGGCTGCTGGAGGGCGAGATCGAACTGGCCATCCTGCCCAACCCGGTGGCCCACCCGCGCCTGCGCAGCGTGCCGCTGATGGAGGACCCCGTGGTACTGGTCTGCTCCCCCGAGCGCCGGGCCGAGCTGCCCGACCCGCTGCCGCTGGCGAAGCTGGGCGAGGTCGACCTGATCTCGTTCCAGGCGCCGTCCCGCTTCCGCACCTTCGTCGAGGCCATGCTGGAGCAGCACGGGGTCTACCCCAAGGTGACCATGGAGTTCGACTCCCACGAGGCCGTGACGCTGATGGTGGAGGCCGGCTTCGGCTGCGCGCTGGTGCCGGCGTCGGCGGTGGAGCGGGAGCTGGCCATGGGCACCCTGGTCCAGGTGCGGGTGGACGGCCTGCCGGCGATGGCCCGCACCACCAGCGTCGTCTTCCGCCACCCGAGCCCGGGCTGGAGCCCGGCCGCGGAGCGGCTGTACCGGATGATCGTCGAGCATTTCGGACGAAACGACGCGGCGGAGTAGCAGGAGTTGGTCGGATTTATGGCTAATTCATAGTACCTAGTCCTAATTCGCGCGGGAGAGAGGCGATTTGTGGCCAGTCGCCGCTTTCCTGGTTCGGAAGGACTATCTGTCTGATATACTAGGGGCTGATTTTTCCCGTTTGGGCAGACGCGCCCAAGCAAGGAGGGGCCTGTGGCCATGCACCGGTTGGGGAATATGCGCATCATTCTGCGTTTGGAGATCCAGAACACGGGGTCGATTTTCTCGTACATCGCTACCGCCATCGGCGGGGCGGGCGGCGACATCGTGGCGGTGGACCTGATTCAGTCGCGGCGGGACGTGGTGGTACGCGACATCACGGTCGGGGTGGAGAACCGCGCCCACGGCAACCGGGTGGTCCAGGCGGTGGCCGCCCTGCCCGGGGTGAAGGTGGTCAACGTCTCGGACCGCATCTTCCTGGCGCACCTGGGCGGCAAGATCGAGGTGAAGCCCCGGGTGCAGGTGAAGACCCGGGACGACCTCTCGGTGGTCTACACCCCCGGCGTGGCGGACGTCTGTCGGGCGATCGCCGAGGATCCGGCCAAGGCGTTTACGCTCACGATCAAGCGGAACACGGTGGCGGTGGTGACGGACGGCACGGCCGTGCTGGGGCTGGGCGACGTCGGCCCGGCGGCGGCGATGCCGGTGATGGAAGGCAAGGCGATGCTCTTCAAGCAGTTCGCCGGCGTGGACGCCTTCCCGATCTGCCTCGACACGAAGGATCCGGACGAGATCGTGCGCATCGTGAAGGCGCTGGCCCCGACGTTCGGTGGCATCAACCTGGAGGACATCTCGGCGCCGCGCTGCTTCGAGATCGAGGCGCGGCTGCAGGAGGAGCTGGACATCCCGGTTTTCCACGACGACCAGCACGGCACGGCCGTGGTGGTGCTGGCGGGCCTGATGAACGCCGCCCGGGTGGTGGGCAAGAAGCTCACCGACCTGCGGGTGGTGGTCTGCGGGATCGGCGCCGCCGGCGTGGCGATTTCGAAGATGTTGATGCTGGCGGGTATCCGGAACATCATCGGGGTGGATCGCGTCGGCATCATCGAGCGGGGCCGGGACTACTCCAGCAACCCGATGTGGCAGTGGTACGCGGAGCACACCAACCCGGAGAACCGCCACGGCACGCTGGCCGACGCGATCGAGGGCGCCGACGCCTTCATCGGCGTTTCGGGGCCCGGCGTGCTCACGGTGGCGCACGTCAAGAAGATGGCCAAGGATCCCATCGTCTTCGCCATGGCCAACCCCACGCCGGAAATCGACCCGGAAGAAGCGGCTCCGCACGTGGCGGTGATGGCCACCGGCCGGTCCGACTACCCGAACCAGGTGAACAACCTGCTGTGTTTCCCCGGCATCTTCCGCGGGGCGCTGAACTGCCGGGCGCGGCAGATCAACGACGCGATGAAGCTGGCCGCCGCCCGGGCCATCGCGGCGGTGGTTTCGGACGAGGAGTTGCACGCCGAGTACATCATCCCGTCGGTGTTCAACAAGCGGGTGGTGGAGATGGTGGCCCAGGCGGTGGAGGCGGCGGCGTACGAGAGCGGCGTCGCCCGGCGGGAGCGGCAGCCCCAACCTGCGCCGACGCGGGGCGGGGATGACTGAGCCGTGGGCTGGGCCGCCGGGGGTGCTCCAGACCTGGGTGGTGGCGCATCGAGGCGGCGCAGGGTGATCCTGCGCCGCCTCGATTGCGTTTGGCCGACTCGGGCACGGCAAGGCTTCCCGGTACTCTCGCGACCCCGGGGGATAGTCGGCGTGCGGGGGGGCCGGGTGGTCTTCGGTTAGTTCAGGCTTGTGGTTCCGACGGTTTGAGAGCGCCGCCAGCGGTTGTGCCACAAGGGCTTCGTGTAGAAGTCGCTTGCGGCAATGTTTCCCGGTGCTCTCAAAGCGTCGGAGGTTCGCTGCACTCGGCAGGATCAAGGATGCTCGAGGGTTCGCGAGACAGCGCATC
>NZ_JBFNEH010000095.1:0-5925 GCF_040797425.1 Symbiobacterium sp.
GGAGCCGGTTGGCCCAGTCGCCCGCCTCGGCGGCGCTGCGGGCAGCCACGCCGGGTGGCCCGGAGGGGGTCCGCTTCGCCGACCGGCTCTACCTGTTCGTGCGCGGCACGGACAACGGCATCTACACCACCGTGCGGACGCGCCGATAGCGCTGAGGAAGACCGCCGCCCGCGGAATGCCCCCGGGCGGCGGTCAGGCGTTTCGGAACTGCGGCGCCGCGCCAGGCGTCGAATGAGGAAACGAGGGCATCGCGGCCGGACTTCCGCTGCCGCCGGATGTCCGGTTGCGCGCGCTGCCACACGCGGACTCGACGCCGCTGGAGGAGGAGTTTCGCCTTGCGCAGTTTCCGCTGTGCCCTGATCTTCTGTCTGCTGCCGGCCGTGCTGCTCACGGCCTGTGCCGCCGGCCAGGCGCCGTCCGATCCGGCGCCGCCGCCCACTCCGTCGCTTGAGCCTGCACCCGCAGCCACGCCGGCGCCGGGGCCTCCGGACGCTGCCGTGGCCGACGTCGCCAACCACTGGGCCTACACCCAGGGCTACCTCCAGACGGCCGTGGAGCTGGGCATCCTCTCCGGCTACAACGCCCAGACCTTCGGCCCCAACGACCCGCTCACCCGGGCGCAACTGATCAAGATCGCGGCCGCTGCGCTGGGGCTCACGGAGTCCGGCAGCGCCACCTCCTACACCGGCGTGCCCTCCTGGGCGAAGGGCTGGGTGGCCGCTGCGGAGCAGGCCGGGCTGATCGGCGCCCGGGCACCCCATCCGATCTGGACCAGCGGCGACCTGAACGGCGACGCCCCGGTCACCCGGGCCGAGGCCGCCACCGTCCTGGCCAACCTGCTGGCGCTGAAGCAGTAGCACCAGACCCCGGACCGCTCACAGCGGTCCGGGGTCTCGTGCCTGGCTAATCCCACTCCCAAACCCCTCGGGGGACGGCCGACGGGCTGCTCAGGCTGATCCGCGTGATGCGCCCTCCTGACAGCACCACAAGAACCGCCCGATCGCAGTCCGGGTACGCCCACACGAGCTGACCATCCGGCAGCTCCTCCGGGCGGCCGTGCAAGGTCAGGGCGCGCTCCAGGCTGTCGCCCACGCGCAGCCCTGAGCGGAGACCGCCCTGCGTGATGGTCTGCCTCACCACCTGGCCGTCCCGGAAGCGGATGGTGAGCCCCCTGTCCGGGTACTCCCACTCCGCGCTGTCCTCTTCCGCCCTCTCGGCAGCAGGCCGGCCAAGCCGATCCGCCACCCAGGCCGGCTCCCGCAGGTGCAAGTCGTCCGCGCCCTCCACAGCCAGCGCCTCGCACCGCATCGGTCGCAACTCGGCCGGCCAGCCTTCCCTCTGATCCAGCTGGAACCGGCCATCCACCCAGAGGAGCTTGCGACAATCCATGATCTGCCCCTCCTCGGAAACCGGGCAGATCACCACATGAGGCTGCTCCAGGTCATCCCGGAAACCCAGGTATGGATGCTGGTACAACGAGGAATTGCCCACCCCGAGACCGTTCTCTTCCCCGGGATCCAGAGCCAGATTCGCCCACTCCTGCCACTCGATGCCGGCGAAGGCTTCGGTGTCCGGCCGCCAGGCGCCCTCTTGCAGCCGCCAGGCCCAGATGCTGCCGCCATGGGGATCGAGCGTGCTCTGCAGCAGGAACAGCAGCAACGGTCCCTTCGAATCCACGTGGTGGACCCGGTGCCCGCGGTACGGGCCCGCGTCCATGGGGTGCAGTTCCTGAACCCGCACCGTCCCATCCGGCTCCTGCCACTGCACCCAGTAGTTCGAATACTTGAGGCTTCCCCACGGCGGGGCTACCGGCCCGAACTCCACGAAGCGGTAGGGCTGTCCGGGAGTGCCATACACGTTCACGCCAACCAGATCAGCCAGAGCTGCGGGGGGCAATTCCCAGGCCTCCCGCGTGCCGAGGCACTCCGTGATCCGCACCACCTGCCGGTCCAACCACTCGTCCCATGTGCGCTCGTTCAGCGGCGTGGGCATCTCCTCCGGGGGTTTGCAGGCCCCGCCGGCACCCGTGCTCGGGTTCTCTGCCTCCACAGGGGTCCCGGCAGCAGCCTCGCTGCCTCCCTCCACCCGGTCACCTCCCCCCGCACCACCGCCCGGGCGTTCCGGCTCCGGTGGGGTGGCGGGCGGCGCCGAGGCGCCGGGGCCGCCCGCACCCCCCGTACCTTCGGGCCTCGGGACCGGCCCGGCAGGGGCCCCGGGTCCGGCCGTGCAACCCAGAAGCACAGCGGCAAACAGACAGAGGGCTACCGCCCGCCTTGCATCACGCATCCCTTTTCGCTCTCCCCGTCATCACTGTCGCAGATAGGCCATGGGGTCCTGCCACTGGGGGAACTGAACCCTGCTGCCCGACCCTCGCTCGATCACCCGGTACCTTTCCCAGTCAAACTCCAGCCGCGTTCCGTGCACCACGCCGCCACCCTCGACGATGGCGATCTTCCTGGACCAGACGTCGCTCTTCCAGTTCGGATTCGAACTGTTGGCCACATGCCAGGCCAGGTACCTCAGCAGGCCCTGTTCCGAGGCGGGCCGCTGCTTCCTCAGCCCGGCCTCGATGGCGTCCCAGGCGTAGTAGAACGAGCCGTTCTGCTTGCGCACGTCGTAGAGCAGGGCCAGGGCCTGCGGGGAGCTCACCTTCCAGCTCTTGGCCGCCCCCAACGAGCCGTCCCTGAGGATGTAGTGGTCGCTGGTCATCTCCTTCTTCGCCAGGTCGAGCATCCGTTTGGCGTCTTGCAGCTGCAACCGCATGACGACCGTTTCGCCGGCGAGGTCCTTGAATGCCTTGTGCCAGCGGCTGTTGGGGTTCATTACCTCTCTCCCGATCACCGGCAGCACCGCCTGAAGTTGGGCACCACTGAGGTTGATGATCTCGGCCATGGTGTACTTCCGGTTGCCCACTTGCAGCGTGAGGCTGTTGGGGAAGTGGCGATAGAAAATCTCCGGGTGGTCCCTGAGCAACGGCCGGAGAATTTCGCTCTGCAACGTCCCCTGCCCCAGGTTCCACTGGGCAAATCCGAATGAGACGCCCTGGCCGTCGAAGTTGCCGGCCAGATTCGCGAAGCCCCCGGTGCCCTCATAGGTGGCGGAGATGCGCACCGCCATCTCCTCTTCCGGCGTGAGGCCGTACAGCACCCGCCAGGCTTGAACGACGCCGTCGATTCCCGTGCCGAGCTCGGCCAGTGAACGGATGCAGACGTCCTCGGCCCTGAAGTAGACCCGGCTGCCGTCGCCACGCACGCGATAGACCTCGAAGTGCAGGTGCGGCCCCGTGCTCACGCCCGTGCTGCCGACAAAGCCGAGCACATCGCCCGCGGTCACCCGCTGCCCCACGGCCACCTCGGGCTTCTTCATCATGTGGGCGTAGAGCGTATGTAGACCGTCGGGCCCCTTCAAGACCACGTAATAGCCGTAACCGCTGTCGTACCCCGCCTCGACCACTTCGCCGCTGTGTGCGGCGAAAATCTTCGTGCCCTGCGCCGCGCCGAGGTCGGTCCCATAGTGCACTTTCTCCTGGCCAGTGACGGGATGGATTCGCAGGCCGGCCCGGTCGGTTACCGTATAGGTGCCGGGCGCCAGCGGATAGAGCAGCGGGAGCGGCACATAATCGCGCACAGGGATTTCCTTGTAGGGATTACCACCCAGGAACCCCACGGCCTCTCTCCGCAGGCCGCGGAACAGCCGCTCCTGTTGATCCCGTTGCGCCCGCTCGTGCTCCCACTGCTGCAGGATCCCCTGGCCCAATGCACCCCGGAAGAGCTCGATCCTGGCTTCGGCTGCCGCTCGTGCGGCGGGGTCTGCCGCGCTGGCCCGGGCGTCCACCGCCTGCAGGTAGGCCGCGCGCACCCGGTCCTGATACTGGTTCCACAACTCCTTGTGGGGAACCGTCCCGAACAGGTGGTAAACGGAGGCCAGTGCCTGGTGCGCTTCATTCACACGGCTGGCGTCGCCGGCAATCAGCCCCTCGAGCAGCTGCGCATAGCTCGCCCTGAACTGCTCCACCTGTGCGAACTGCACCGCGGTATCGTACCACTGATTCGAGGCCTGCCAGAGCCGCTCGCCCATCGGGTCGAGCTCAGCAAGCCGCTCCCGGGCGGCGGCGCCCTGCGCAGCGAAGGGTTCGGTGGGCTGACCTTGCAGGTACGCCTGCATCCAGCCCTCCTTCGCACGGTAGAGGCTGGCGTAGGCATCGTGAATCGCCACCGCCTCGTTCTGGATGGCCTGCACCAGCGCACCGTAGATCGGGTGCAGGAGCCCGGCATCCCGCTGCTCACGCAGGGGCTGATAATGGTTCCGGTCCCATTCGTCGGCCGCCGCCTTCCCGTCCGTGATGACCTGGTACCAGTACTCCTTCTTCCCGGCCACGAACGCGTCGCGAAAATCCAGCCAGCCGCGCACCTCATCAGCCGAGTTGCCGAAGACCCGGTCGAGGAGCTGCCAGAAGCGCTCCTCCCCCAGCTGCAGGCGATACCGGTCGATCTTCTTCAGGAACCGGCCCATCTCCTCAGGGGTCGCGCGGCCCAAGAACATGGCATCCCGCATCGCGGTCAGGTCCGCGATGGCCCAGGCCTCCACCCGCTCCTGGCCGGGGCGCTGGCGCTCCACTCGGGTGCCCTGCTCCGGCGTGCGCGCGTCCTGTTCCTCCGTCCGGCCGCCAACCGCGGGGGACTGCCACGCAGGCGAAAGCTTGGTTCTCCCCTGGATGAAATCCGCCAGGGTCTGCCCCGCGGCCAGCGCCTGCACCCGGACGAGCGTGCGCCCCTCAGCACTGTCGAGCCCCCGGGCGGCCAGGGCGCTCATCACCGCCGGACCGTACCGTTCCTGGGCACCCCCGGGGATCGCGTCCAGGGCCCTCTCCTCGCGGAGGAGCTTGGTCACCACCTGCAGGGCGAACGCCCCGAGCTGCACGGGGTTCCGCACTTCGGCCGGCGCTCCTCCCAATGCGGCCAGCGTCTGCAGAACCTCCTGGTTCTCCAACAGCTTGTCCACCTGGACCTTCAGGTCCCCCGCCGTAAAGCCTTTCTGCCTGTGATCGAGCGCCAACGCCACTGCGCGATCGCTCACGGCTCCCACACTCCCTTGCTCTCACTCCATTGTGGCTCCCAAAGGTTTGCTGCCCCGACAGGGCAGCCCCAATCACGTTCTCGCCACCCTAGCCCGACAGCGGCAGCCAGGGCACCGGGTCCTGGTCGTCCTGGCGCACCGGCGGCGGGTCGCCCGGCCGGAAGCGCGCCGGCCATTCGGTAATGTCGGCCAGCCGGAGATGCGCCGGATGCTGCCCGGCCTGCATCACCAGCACGTGGCCCTGCTGCCACCGCAGCACCTCGTCGGGCGTGAGCAGCGGGCGGCCCGAGAGCTGTTCGCTGATACCGCCGCTGGTCTCGTACTGCCGGAACGAGGCGTTGCCCGTGGCCGTGCGGATCGTGTACTGCCCCAGCTTTCGCGAGATCTCCTCGGCCGTCTTGTGGTCGTTGGTCCGCAGGAAGAGCCAGGTGTCGCAGTTGGCGCTGATCACGTCCGCCGTCTCCTTGCCGTAGCGGGCCTCCAGCTGCTGCAGGGCCTGCAGGATAATCATCGCGGCCATGCCCCGGCCCCGCATGACGGAAATCATCTTATCGAAGTCCTTGAACTTCCCGATGTTCGCAAACTCGTCGAGCACCCAGAACACCGGCACGGGGATCCGACCGCCGGGCGACAGGTTGGCCAGCCGCGTCAGGGCGCTGTACATCTGCTGCAGATAGATGGCTGCGATTGCGTTGCGGCTGCTCTTGTCGTCGGGCAGCAGCAGATAGACCACCGTCGGCTCCTGCCCGATGCTGGTGAAGGTCTCGTCGCTGGCCGCGGTCATGCGCGTGACGGTGGGGTCGGCGAAGAGGCGCAGGTTGACGGCGGCGGTGGTCAGGATGGAGGAGC
>NZ_JBFNEH010000096.1:0-5760 GCF_040797425.1 Symbiobacterium sp.
CCATCCCTTCCGGACTCACGGTTCACGACTCGCCGACCACCGCGTCCCACTCATGCGCACCCCCCACCGCTCGTGGCCTTCCACGCCCAGCTCACCGCTCAGGGTCCGCATCCCGTCACGGCCCACTCCCCCTCATGCTCCGCAGAAACACCTTGACCGGCGTGCCAGTGGGCACCCGCGTGCCGGCGGCCGGCTCCTGCTTATAAACGGCCCCCTGCCCCTGCGCCTCCATCAGGAGGCCCCGGTCCGCGAGGGTGCTGGCCGCCTCGTGCAGCGACAGGCCAGCCAGCGGGGGCACGGTCACCTCCCGCGATCCCGGCGGGGGCGGGGTGAGGTTGACGGTGATCTCTCCGCCCTTGTAGGCCGTGGCTCCCGGCAACGGGAACTGGCTCACCACGTAGGTGCCGCTGCCTACGAAATCCAGGGTGAAGCCCGCCTCCCGGGCGGCCTTCTCCGCCTCCGGGATCGGCAGGTTGATCAGCGACGGGACGCGCCCGGGCTCCGGGTCCTTGGGGGGTTCCGGCTCCCAGGGCTCCCGCCGGCGCTGCGGCGGCGTCGGGGACTTGGGCGCCTCCAGGTAGGTGAGCACCGAGCCCATCACCTCGCCGAAGATCGGCGCGGCGATCTGGCCGCCGTAATAAGCCCCCACGGGCTCGTCGATGGAGATCAGCACCGCCACCATGGGATCGGGGTACGGGGCGAAGCCCACGAAAGAGGCGATGTACTTGCCCTGGGCGATGCGCCCGTCGATCACCTTGTTGGCCGTGCCGGTCTTCCCGCCCACCTGGTAGCCCGCCACCCGGGCGTTCTTGCCGGTACCGGTCTCGACCACGCCGACCATCAGTTCCTGCACGTAGCGGGCCACCTCCGGCGACACCACCTGGCGCACCACCCGGGGCTCGATCTCCTTCACGAGGTTGCCTTCGTGGTCGTAGATGGCCTTGCCCAGGTGCGGCCACATCAGCTTGCCGTCGTTGGCGATGGCGGCGATGGCCGTGAGCATCTGGATGGGGGTGACGGTGAGGGTCTGGCCGTACGCCTGCACCGCCAGGTCGATGTTCGTCGCCTGCTTCTTAGGCCGGTACTGGCCGACGGCCTCACCCGGGAGGTCGATGCCGGTGGGCCGGTCCAAGCCGAAGCGGGAGTGGTACTCGTAGAACTTATCGGTCCCGAGCCACATGCCCAGGGTGCCGAAGCCGACGTTGGAAGACTTGGCCATGATGGTGTCGATCTTCACGCTGCCCAGGGCCTTGTGGTCCCAGTTGCAGATGCGCCAGCCCTCCACCGTCATGCAACCGGTGTCGTTGAACACCGTCTCCGGGGTGATGACGCCGCTGTCCAGCCCGGCGGCCGCGGTGATGGGCTTGAAGATGGAGCCCGGGTTGAGGGCGTCGGTGACGGTGAAGATGCGGCGCAGTTCGGGGTCGGAGTTACCGCCCAGCTCCGGGTCGTAGCGGGGCCACTGGGCGAGGGCGAGGATTTCGCCGGTCTTCACGTCCATCACGATGATGGTCGCCCGCCTGGCGTTGGTCTCGAGCACCGCTCGCTCGACATCACGCTCGATGATCCGCTGCAGGTTCACGTCGATGGTGGTGACGAGGTCGTGGCCGGGCGTGCCGTAGAGCACGTGGCACTCGCCGTCCTCCATCGGCAGCCCGCGGGCGGTGTACTCGCACTGGATCTGGCCGTTCTGCCCCTTCAGCCACTCGTTATAGGTGAGCTCCAGCCCCTCGATGCCCTGGTGGTCGAGATTGGCGATGCCCAGCACGTGCACTGCCAGTTCGCCCTCGGGATAGTAACGGCACTTCTCCGGGGCCAGCCCGATGCCCGTGATGTTCAGCGCCTTCACCTGCTGCGCCACCTCCGGGTCGACTTTCCGCTTGAGCCACTCGAAGAACGTATGCCGGCTCATGCGCTTCTCCAGTTCCTCGGGCGACATGTTGAGGATGGGCGACAGCGCCCGGGCGGCGGCTGCCTTGTCCTGGATGAGGATCGGCTCGGCGTAGACCGATTCGCAGACCCGGTTCGTGAGCAGCGGGTAGCCGTTGCGGTCGAGAATCCGGCCCCGATCCGCCTGGATGGGCACCGGGCGCATGCGGTAACGAAAGGCCTTGTCGGCGAAGTAGTCGCCGGCGATGATCTGCAGGTGGACCATGCGGCCCACCAGCGCGGTGAAGATCACGCCGAAGACGCCGATCAGTGCGACCGTGCGGCGGCGGCTCAGCACCCCGATGGACACGGCGGCATTCCCCCCACGGCCAGAGGTTGGCCACAGGGAGTCTATGCGGCAGGTTGTCCCGGAAGAAGCGCGCACCGAGGCGGAGGACGGTGGCGGGTGCTTGCCCCGGGCGCACGAGGGGCATCAGGCCCTTCCCTGAGGGCGGTGTGGCAGGTAGAGTTCGCCCCGGAGACATCCCCTTTCTGGGCCGCACGGGTTCCCCTTGACTGGGTGAGAGGTATGTTGCACAGCAGCACTTGAAGGGTAACGATTTGAGCCACGCCGGGTGGAGGGCGTGGCTCAAATCGTTACCGTTCGAGTGAAAGGCAGGGTCTCGCCCGGGGGTGGCAGCCGCCGGCCGGGGGCGAGTCTGACCGGGCCTACCCCCCCTGCGGGGGCCGATGGGGCTGGTCGAACCCCCCATGACCGGCCAGCAGACATCTCCGAGGGCGTTTGTTGAGGCGTGAAGGGTAACGATTTGCCACACCTAGTGGGGGCCGTGGCTCAAATCGTTACCGTTAGAGTGGAAGGCAGGGTCTCGCCCGGGGGTGACGGCCGCCGGCCGGGGGCGAGTCTGACCGGGCCTACCCCCTGCGGGGACCGGTGGGGCTGGTGGAACCCCCCATGACCGGCCGGCAGGCATCTCCCAGGGCATCTGTTGAGGCGTGAAGGGTAACGATTTGAGCCACACCCAGTGGAGGGTGTGGCTCAAATCGTTACCAAAACAGGGCTGACCCGCACGCGGGTCAGCCCTGTGCCACTTCCAACTTGCACTACTGCTGCCCAGCCGCCAGGGCCTGCACCCGGGCGGCGATCCGGTCGATCCAGGCCTGCCAGAAGGAGGACTCAACTCCCTCCGCGGCGACCTCGGGCGCAGCCGCTTCCGGCTCGGCCGGGGTCCGCACGGCCTCCTCACGGCCCTGGAGCGTCTCCACCGCGCCCTCGGGCTGCTTCATGCCGTGGGCCAGGGCCCACCGCTCCACCTCCTCCACCGAGGCGGCGTTGGCAATCTGCGCCTCCAGGGCGAGGTTCTGCTCGGTGAGCAGACTGATCTGCCGCTGTGCCTCGGCCGTGGCCGCCTCCGCCCGCCGGATGGCGGCCTTGGTCTGAACCAGGGAGAAGGCGAGGGCCATCATGGCCATCCACACCGCGATGAGGCCCAGGACCGCAGGAATGCTCACCCGGCGGCGTGCCGGACGCAGTGCGGGCGCCGGAGCCGGGGTGGCCGGAACTGCCGGAACGTATGTCTGGGGCTTTCGGGCCGGGGTCAGTTGCGGCGCTGCCGACATCTCACTTCGCCTCCTCGTCTCCCTGAAGCTTCACGATGGCCCGGAGCGTGGCGCTCCGTGACCGGGGGTTCGCAGCCAGTTCCGCCGCCGACGGCCGGATGGGCCTGCGCGTGACCGGCTCGGCCAAGGGCCGCTTGCCGCAGACGCAGACCGGGGCGTCGGGCGGACAGGTGCACGGGTTCGCCCACCGGGCGAAGGTGCGCTTCACGATGCGGTCTTCGAGCGAGTGGAAGGTGATCACCGCCAGGCGGCCGCCGGGCTTCAGCACCTGCAGGGCGCCCTGCAGCCCCCGCTCCAGCGCTCCGAGCTCGTCGTTGACGGCGATGCGGATGGCCTGGAAGGTACGGCGGGCCGGGTGCCCCCCCTCCCGTCGGGCGGCGGCAGGGATGGCGGCCTTGACGATCTCCACCAGCTGGCCGGTGGTCTCGATGGGCCCGGTCTTGCGGGCCCGCACGATGAACTGGGCGATGCGCCTGGCCCATCGCTCCTCGCCGTACTCCCGGATCACCCGGGCGAGCTCATCCTCCGGCCACTCGTTGACGACCACCGCTGCAGTGAGCGGTTTGGTCCGGTCCATGCGCATGTCCAGGGGAGCATCATGATGGTAGCTGAAGCCCCGCTCCCCTTCATCGAACTGGTAGGACGAGACGCCGATGTCCATCAGCACGCCGTCCACCGAGCCCAGCCCCAGGCGGGCGACAACGGCCGCGATCTCGGCGAAGTTGGTCCGCACCAGTTGCACCCGTTCGCCGAAGGGCGCCAGCCGCTCGCCGGCGGCGCCGAGGGCAGCCTCGTCCTGGTCGAAGCCGATCAGGCGGCCGTCTGGCGACGAGAGCCGCAGGATCTCGGCGGCGTGCCCGCCGCCCCCGACCGTACAGTCGATGTACACGCCACCCGGCCGCACGGCCAGGACGTCCATGGTCTCCTGCAAGAGCACCGGCACGTGGTGAAAGGCCACGGTGATCGCCTCGCCATCCGGGATTGGAGGGCGGCAGCCCCGGGCGCGTGCGAAGGCGGGGCGACAAGCGCCGGGGGGCCTGGCGCCCGCCGATCAGAAGCCCAGCTTCTCGGCAATCTCGGTGTAGAGCTCGCCGGCCTCCTCACTGTACTCTGCCCACCGCTCCTGCGCCCAAATCTCCACCCGGTTCTCCACGCCGACGATCACGCAGTCCTTCACGATGCCGGCGTACTCCCGGAGGTTGTTGGGCAGGAGGACACGCCCCTGGGGGTCGAGCTCGCACTCGGTGGCGCCGGAGAAGAACAGGCGGTTAAACGCCCGGGCGGCGCTGGAGCTCATCCCGAGGCCCCGCAGCTTCTGGCTGACGGCCTCAAACTCGGCCTGGGGGAAGACGAACAGGCAGCGGTCCAGCCCCTTGGTAACAATAAAGCGCTCACCCAGCCCCTCGCGCAGCTTGGCCGGGATGATGAGCCGCCCTTTGGCGTCGATTGCGTGCTGGAACTCGCCCATGAACATAGCTGTCGTCCCCCGCTGCCAGCGGTCCCGCAGTGGCGCCAGCCGCATGGTGAAGGGGCAGGTGGGCGCCAGCCGCTTCAATGGGCTAGCGCCCCACTTTCCACCACTCTTCACCACCATAGTACCACGAAATGGGTAAAACGCAAGAGAATCTTAGACAAGTTGAAGACACAATTCTCACGATAGGTAGAATCGCCCATACCCTTGGCGCGCCAAAGGCCCGTCCCCTGCGGGGCGGGCCGAAATGCCTCGTGATCAGATGACTGCAGGATCAGGTATACGGAGTGGACACGAAAGCCGGTGGGCAGTTGTTGACGAAGTCGCTTTCAGGTCGACCCGTTCAAAACCGTTTCTGTGACGGTCGCGAGAGCGGTGCCGGGGAGCGACTGTCAGAATGCAGTACGGTGCACCGCCAGGGGTGTACTGAAAGTTGACACTCCCGCTGTGCGAAGCGGGCACGTGGGCCTGTCCGACAGGTCTTCCAGGCGGCCCCTGTCAACCTGAACCGGTTCGAGACCGTCTCTGTGACGGTTGCGAGAGCGGCGCCAGGGGGTGAATGTCAAAATGCAGTACGGTGCACCGCCAGGGGTGTACTGAAAGTTGACACTCCCGCTGTGCGAAGCGGGCACGTGGGCCTGTCCGACAGGTCTTCCAGGCGGCCCCTGTCAACCTGAACCGGTTCGAGACCGTCTCTGTGACGGTTGCGAGAGCGGCGCCAGGGGGTGAATGTCAAAATGCAGTACGGTGCACCGCCAGGGGTGTACTGAAAGTTGACACTC
>NZ_JBFNEH010000097.1:0-5571 GCF_040797425.1 Symbiobacterium sp.
CAAACGGGGCTTGAGGGCCGCCACTTTGAATTTCCACGATTTCCGGGACAACGCCAAGGAGCCCGGAACCCGCAAGTCTTTGTTGTTCCTGTGACAGTTACTGTTGGATGTCTACACTTGCGGGATGCCGCCTGCTGTCATTGAACCTCAGTCCGCCTGTTGGGGCGAGCTTCTCTCGGGGATCAGGAGCGAGGCCGCAATCGCCACGGCGATTGTGCCGAGCACCACCGTGAGCGAGACCCACGTCTTCACGTGGATGCCGAAGGGGGTAGCCAGCATCTTGCCGCCGATGAAGAGCAGGACGAAGGCCAGACCGACGCTGAGGTAGCGGAACTTGTCGAGGATGCCGGCCAGCAGGAAGTAGAGCGCCCGCAGGCCGAGGACGGCGAAGATGTTCGAGGTGAGCACGATGAAGAAGTCCTGGCTGATGCCCATCACCGCCGGGATCGAGTCCACTGCGAAGAGCAGGTCGGTGGCCTCCACCATGACGATCGACATGCCCAGGATCGTGAGCTGCCAGCGGCCCGACTTCCTCGTGATGATGGCGTGACCGTCGAAGCCGGGATAGGTGGGCAGCACGCGGGAGACCAGGCGGTAGATCCGGCTCTCCTCCAGCGACTGCGGCTCCTCGTCGTCGTGGCGGAGCATCTTGAACCCGGTGATCAGCAGGAACACGCCGAAGACCGGGAGCAACCAGGTGAACCGCTCGACCGCCTCCACGCCGAGGAAGATGAGGATGGAGCGCATGATGACGGCGCCGATGACGCCCCACGCCAGCGCCCGGTGCTGCAGGCCCCCGCGGAGGCCGAAGAAGCCGAAGATCGTCGCGATGACGAAGAGGTTGTCGACGCTGAGCGCCTTCTCCATGGTGTAGCCTGCGATATACTGCATCCACATCTCCGCGCCGTAGCGCCAGTACACGTAGCCGCTGAAGAGCAGTGCAAGCAGAATCCACACCAGTGACGTGATGGCCGCTTCCTTGAGCCCGATGTCGTGATCATCCTTGTGCAGTACGAACAGGTCCAGCCAGGTGGCAAAGATTACAAACAGAAAGAACGCGGCCAACTCGAAGGTGTGCACCGCAACCCGTCCTCCTTACCTGTTCCCGCGGTTCGTAGCCGAAGCCTGCCACCAGGACCGCCGCGGCATTCCTGCGGCATCCCTGTAAACCAAAGGGGCATGGCAGACCTTGTTCCGATTTGGAACCAAGGTCTTGCCATGCCCCAGACTTGCGCTGGCGACCGGGGCAGCCGGGGGCGTTCACCCGCAATGACCGACTGCCCCACCTGGATGGACCAGGCTGGCTACTCCCCTTGTTATATAGAGCCAGTACACTACTGATGCTCAGTATACAGGACACCGCGTTCCCGTGTAAAGAGGTGAAGGGGAAGGACGTGCACCCGTCGTCTTACCTGCAGAAGGCCTCGCAGAAAGGGTGTGCGCAACATGGAGACTGGGCACAAGGAACGGAGCAGTCTGTGGGGAGCCGTGCTGATCACCGCGGGCGTGCTGCTGCTCCTCGGCAACCTGCGCATCGTGATCTTGCCCTGGCAAGCGCTGATGTGGCCGTTGATGCTGGGCCTCGCGGGGCTGGGCTTCGCCATGGTCTATTCCGGCAACCGTGACCGGTGGTGGGCGATCATCCCCGCCGGAGTGCTCCTCACCCTGGCGGCCGTCGCCTTCGTCGAATGGCTGCTGCCGTGGGCGGGCACCAGCTGGCTCTTCTTCTTCGGCCTGGCCGTCACCTTCGGCCTGGTCTGGCGGGAGACCGGCCACGCCCAGCAGTGGGCCCGGGTGGTGGCCTGGATCTGCCTGGGCATGACGCTCCTCACGGTACTCGGCCCGCTCTTGCGGTTCGCCTTGCCGCTGGCGCTGCTGGCGGCGGGCGTCTACCTCCTCAGGCGGGAACGCCCGCACTAGCCGCGGCTGGCGGGCTGCGCACAGACATCTGGCGATTGACAACAGTCTGTCCCGGCAGGTAAGATGGATGCGGTGCAAGACCACGAAGGGAGGAGGTGCCGGCATGTTGATGGGCGCTTGCATTGAACTGCGCGCCACCGCGACCGCGCGCGCTCACGTGCGCAACAGCCGGCACGCTCCCGCAGCGTCTGCCTGAACGCGTCACCAGGCCTGACCGCGGGGCGTTGCCCTGCGGTTTTTTGTCTTGTGCATCAAGACGAAGGAGGCCTGGCTCACCTTGGCACGTTACCGGAACGCTGCAGACGTCCTCCCCGCCGAACTGCTCGCCGCGGTTCAGCGGTACGCCGCCGGCGAGCAACTCTACATCCCCCGGGGTGACGAGCGTCTCCCGTGGGGCGCCCGCAGCGGCGCCCGCGCCGAGTTGGCCCGGCGAAACGAGCGCATCCGCCAGCGCCGCGCCGAAGGGGCGACCATCGAGCAGCTCATGCGGGAGTTCCACCTGGGATACGACTCCATCCGCAAGATTATCAGCGGAAAGAACGAGTCCAGCTGTTCGCGGGGCTGATCCGCTCCGCCGGACGGGGGTAAACTGGCATTGCGGCTGGCCAGCCCGCAAGTTCACGCAACAGGAAGGGGGTGGTGACCCTGGTTCACGCCAAGGTCGCTATCCCCGGTGGCCGGTGACCGTTTCGTCCCCAAGGGGGCGCGGCGGCGGCAGTTCGGGGATGGCCCGCGGAAGAGGCAGGCGAGAGCGCCTGCCTTTTCGCATATGGACCCCGCCGGAGACGGAGACTATCCCTCCGGAGGTGTCGGAGCGTGACGATCAAACAGGGGCCGTCGCAGGAGACGGAGCGAGCACTCTACCAGCGGATGGTGGCCAGGGCCGAGCCGAGCCCGCCCCGGCTTCGCAACGCCGTGATGGCGTTCGTCAGCGGCGGCCTCGTCTGCGTGCTCGGCGAGGGCCTCACGGACTTCTGGGAGGCGGTGCTGGGCATCTCCCACAAAGATGCCGCGAATCCCACCGTGGCGACGCTCATCTTCCTCTCGTCCCTGCTCACGGGCCTGGGGCTCTTCGACAAGCTGGCGCGGCACGCCGGCGCGGGCCTGGCGGTTCCGGTTACCGGCTTCGCCAACGCCATGACCGCCTCGGCGCTGGAGTTCAAGCGGGAAGGGCTCGTCTTCGGCGTCGGCGGGCGCATGTTCCAGCTGGCCGGGGCGGTGATCGTCTTCGGCGTGGTGACGGCCTTCGCAGTGAGCATCGTGGCCGGCCTCCTCCGGCTCGGACGGTGAGGGATCGGCCGTGGCCAGGAAACGCATCGGTCCGCAGACGGTGAAGCTGGAGCAGCCACCGGTGATCATCGGCGCGGCTGCGGTGGCCGGCCCCTTGGAGGCGCAGGGGCCGCTGGGCCAGGAGTACGACCGGACCTACCCCGACCTGACGCTCGGCCAGTCGTCCTTCGAGAAGGCCGAGCGCCAGATGATGATCGACGCCTGCAATCTCGCCCTGCAAAAGGCCGGCATCACGGGGAAGCCGCCCGCGGTGGACTACTTCCTCGCCGGCGACCTGCTGAACCAGATCATCTCCGCCTCGTTCAGCGGTCTGGAGGTGGGTGTGCCGATGTACGGGCTCTACGGCGCATGCTCCACCTTCTGCGAGTCGCTGGCCATCGGGGCCCAGCTGATCGACGGCGGCTACGCCGACCGGGTGCTCTGCGCGGCCTCGAGCCACAACGCCGCCGCAGAGCGGCAGTACCGGTACCCCACCGAGTACGGCAACCAGCGCAAGCCTTACGCCCAGTACACGGTGACCGGGGCCGGGGCCGTGGTGCTCGCCGCCATCGGCGAGGGGCCCCGCATCACCTACTGCACCACGGGCAGGGTGGTCGATTTCGGCATTGCCGACCCCTTCAACCAGGGGGCCGCCATGGCTCCCGCCGCCGTCGACACCATCGAGGCCCACCTGCGGGAAACCGGCCGCCGGGTCGAGGATTACGACCTGATCGTCACCGGCGACCTCGCCCGCTTCGGCCGCGATATGGCCAGGCAGCTGGCAGCGCAGCGCAACCTGATCCTGGGCGGCAACTACAACGACTGCGGGGCGATGATCTACGACCACACCCGGCAGGACGTGCACTCCGGGGGCAGCGGCTGCGCCAGCTCCGCCATCGTCACCTGCGGCCACCTGCTGAAGGAGATGGCCCGCGGCAAGCTGCGTCGGATCCTGGTGGTGGCAACCGGGGCTCTGCTCTCGCCGACCACGTTCCAGCAGGGGGAGAACATCCCGGCCATCGCCCACGCGGTGGCACTGGAGGCATGACCCGATGATGTACCTGAAAGCCTTCCTCGTCGGCGGGTTCATCTGCCTCGTCGCACAGGTCATCCTGGACAATACCAAGTTGAGCCCTGGCCACGTGCTCTCCGGTTTCACGGTGGCCGGCGGCATTCTCGGCGGGCTCGGGCTGTACGACAAGCTGGTGGAGTTCGCCGGCGCCGGCGCCTCAGTGCCGATCTCCAGCTTCGGCAACTCGCTGGTCAAGGGCGCCCTCCAGGAGCTGGAGGCGCACGGGCTGGTCGGCGCGCTCACCGGCATGTTCGAGATGACCAGCGCCGGGATCGCCGCGGCTATCATCTTCGCCTTCCTGACCGCGGTGACGTTCAACCCCAAGAGCTGAAGCTGGCGCCGGGTCGACCGCTCCCTTCCGCTGCATACAGTAGTGCAGCGAAGGGAGGGGAGACCCGGCGTGTTTGAGTTCCCTACATACGACGCGGCGGCCATGGCCTACCAGCACGTGGCCGAGTGGGCGCGCCAGGTGCGGGCCCACATTGCCGCCCTCGCGGCCGGCGGCTGGCCGGCCAGGGAGGTGCAGCGCTGGGAGGAGCGCTTCGCCCGGCTGCAGGAGGACGCAGAGGGGATGCGCGCCCGCCCGGACGCGCTGATGGCGGAGGCCTACGAGGCTCTGGACGGCCTCGTCCAGGCGCTGGCGGCCGGGGCACCCGCACCGGCGATCGGCGACGGGCGACCCGGAGGGCTCAGACCGGTGCCGCCGGGCCAGCACAGGCTGCCGCCGCTGCCCTATGCCTACGACGCGCTGGAACCGCACATCGACGCCGAGACGATGCGGCTGCACCACGACCGGCATCACCGCGCCTACGTGGAGGGGCTGAACCGGGCGGAACGGGCGCTGGCCGAGGCGCGCACCTCGGGCGACTTCGCCCTGGTGAAGCACTGGGAACGGGAGCTGGCCTTCAACGGCGCCGGCCACTACCTGCACACGCTCTTCTGGGAGAGCATGGCGCCCGGCGGCAGCGAGCCCGACCGGGAGCTCATCGCCCAGATGGAGCAGGACTTCGGCGGCTTCGAGCGGTTCCGGCAGCAGTTCAGCCGCGCGGCGGAGGGCGTGGAGGGGGGAGGCTGGGCCATCTGGGTCTGGTCCCCGCGGGCGAACCGTACGGAGATCCTCACGGCGGAGAAGCACCAGAACCTGAGCCAGTGGGACGTGGTGCCGCTCCTGCCGCTGGACGTGTGGGAGCACGCGTATTACCTCAAGTACCGCAACGACCGGGCAGCGTACGTGGAGAACTGGTGGAACGTGGTCAACTGGCCCGCCGTGGCCGCGCGGCTGCGCCGGGCCCGAGAGCTCTACTGGGAGC
>NZ_JBFNEH010000098.1:0-5086 GCF_040797425.1 Symbiobacterium sp.
GCTGATGACCGGGCTCGAACCGGTGACCTCGTCCTTACCAAGGTCGTGCTCTACCTCCTGAGCTACATCAGCAAAAGGTTGGTGGACCGCGTAGGACTTGAACCTACAACCGTCCGATTAAGAGTCGGATGCTCTACCAATTGAGCTAGCGGTCCGAACTGTGTCCGTCTTGCGCCACTCCCACTGGTGGGCGCATCGTTATTCTATCCGGTCGACAGCTTCCTGTCAACACCCCGCACCGCCTCCAGCGCGGCCCGGGAGCGGAAACACTGCGGCGCAGCCTGCCAGAGCAGCGCGTAGCACGTGCGAATCGCCTCTTCCAGATCCCAGCAGATCTGCCAGCGGTACACGTACGGATCCATCTCATTCTCATGCCCCAGCCACACCCGGCTGCGGTAGGCCACCTTGCGCCCGCTGCCCGACAGCGGCTCAGCCATCACCATCAGCTGCACCTGGTACCCGTCAGGCAGGTCCAGAAACAGGTCAAAGACCTTACCCTCATCCAACCGCCAGCCCTCCCCGCCCGGTCTCCGTAAATCCCTACGTACCGAGGCATGGCAAAGTTCACTGCGCGGCAGCATAAGTCTATTCCTTCTCACCCTGGATTTGGGGTCCTTGTAGTTTTTCATTGGGTATGAGTATAATAGTGTTACTGCAAACGATGAGGGGGACGAACGTGGAAGAGATCCTCCGGGCTTACCGCGATCGCGCATACACGCTTCTGGCTGAGAACCGTGCCCAATCCCGTGAGGGCATCGAGCTCCTCGTGCGGGAGCGGTTGCCCTCCGTGGCTGCTGCCCTCAGTTGGGAAGGCCCTGCGCTCACCACCGCGCAGCTCGACGCCCTGTACCACGAGCTGTTGGAGATCTCGTTCACCATGTTTTCGCTGGGGTACACCGTGGCCCATACCCTCGACCAGCCGGTCAAGAGCCACGCGTAGCCGGGGACTCATCGATCCAGCCCTGTCGTCCCCGGGCCGGGGCCAGGGCGCTCGCACCAGGGACATCCTGGCGCGAGGTGGTCCTGGTCTGCCTTGCCCGGACCCCACCTCTGTCACGCCTGAAGCAGCCATCGAACATCCCGAGAAGAAGACCGGCATCACACCCACCCAGCAGGTCTCAACAGCGCCCGACCTACCCGGTCGGGCTTTTCTCTTCCTCCCGGCGGGGCGGCCGGACGGGCACCACCTGCAGCGGGTGCACCTCGGTCAACTGCTCCAGCACGAACTTCCCCAGAACCCGCAGCAGCCCGGCGGTGGGGAGTGCGAAGATCAGCCCCCACGGGCCCGCCAGGTAGCCGCCGGAGAGCACCACGAAGAGCACCACAATGGGGTGGAGCCCCACTGACTCGCCCATGATCTTGGGCGAGAGCACCGCGTTCTCCAGCTGCTGAATGGCGAGGAAGGCCAGCGCCACCTGCAGGCCGCGCCACGGGGACACGGCGAAGCCGGACAGCACGGCCGGCACCGCGCCCAGCACGGGCCCCACGTAGGGGATGAACTCCATCAGGCCGGCCCAGATGCCCAGCAGCATGGCGAACCGCAGTCCGAAGAGGGCCGAGACCAGCGCCGCGAGGCTCCCCACGGAGAGTCCGAGCAGCACCTGGCCCCGTACGAAGCCCGAGATCACGCGGTCCAGGTCACGCAGCAGCTGGATGATCTCCTGCCGGTAGCGGCGGGGCAGCGCCCGGACGAAGCGGTCGCGGAAGTAGTCGAGGTCCTTCAGCAGGTAGAACGCCAGGAACGGCGCCAGGAGCAGGCTCACGAGGAAGCCGGCGGCCGCCTCCAGCGTCTGGATGTCCACCACCCGCCGGAGTGCGGCCACGGACCGGACCTCGATGGTGGTGATCAGCCGGTCGAGGCTCTCCCTCAGCTCCGGCGGCAGGCCGGTGTCACGCGCCCAGCGCTGCAGGCCGTCTGCGATGTCCCGGGCCTGTGCGGAGTAGAGCGGAATGGCGTCCGTCAGCCGCCGCACCTCCGTCAGGGCGGACGGCACCAGTTTGATGACCACCAGGGCCCCCACGCCCGCCAGCGCCGCGTAGACCGCCAGGATGGCCCAGCCCCGCGG
Organism: Symbiobacterium sp.; assembly: GCF_040797425.1. Classification (NCBI taxonomy): domain Bacteria; kingdom Bacillati; phylum Bacillota; class Clostridia; order Eubacteriales; family Symbiobacteriaceae; genus Symbiobacterium; species Symbiobacterium sp. Next base: position 2,067 of record NZ_JBFNEH010000098.1, read on the forward strand.
CAGGCCCAGCCCGGACACCCGGTTCACCAGCGGCGCCAGCAGATAGGCCAGCACCACCGCCAGGAGAAAGGGCGCCAGCACCGGCCGGACGGTCCAGAGCACCCACAGGGTGGCCACGGACAGTCCGCCCAGCACCAGCGCCGCCAGTACACGCCGTCCCCGCCGCGTCACGGCCTAGTCCGGTTCCCCCGGCATGGCGTCCGCCACCGCGTCGACTCCATCGCGCCACATCCGCCGCATCTGCTGGCCCATCCGGCCCATGCCCTGCATCATCGGCTGCCGCGTCTGGGGCGTCAGGGCAATCACCAGGATGGCGCCCAGGGCCATGCCGGCCAGAATCCCCGAAATGAAGGCGCCGTTGTTGTACCGCATCGTGTTCATCTCCTATCGACGACGTTCGTGGGTCGGTCCGGTCAACACCGACGCTTCCGGCGCCTGGTGCTCGGCGGCGGCGACGAGCTCGCCGTCGGCGCCCAGGTGGTAGATGCGCACAGCACCGCGCCCGGTGTTGAACTCGACGCAGCAATCCCAGCAGTAGTATTGCTCCGAACCGACGCGGCCGATACTGCGCCCGCCGCAGTTAGGGCACCTCACCCCATCAGCCCCCCTTCCTCGCCGCCTGCGGAACTAAGGCGAATCGCCCCCTCGCCTGCGATTGCCGGACCGGTCAGGGGGAGGATCGCCTTCCCGCTTAACAGGTCATCCACAAAACCACGGGAGAGCTGAAAGGCGTGAATCTGGCCCGTTGCCGGGTCGAAGTGCAGGTCGTCCAGCGTCCCCAGTTCCTCGCCGGAGCCGTCGAGCACCGGCAGGCCAGTCAGGTCCGACCCCGGCCGGGTGGCGTCTTCAGCCTCCAGGTATTGCTCCTCACCCGCCACGATGCAGGTTTCCCCCACGCTCTGCACGGCGCGGTAGTCCAGCACCTTCCGGCGGCTGAAGAGGCCGCCGCTCTCGAGCACCAGCCCGCGCAGCCGGAGGCCGTCCCGGCTGAGCAGAAGCTCCTGCACCCGTCCGATCGGCCTGAGCTGCGGACCCGCCAGTACCGGAAGTCCGATGAGGTCACTCGCCCTGGGCACGACTGCATCGACCCCTCGCTCACCGCAGTTGTGATCGTCCTGTCACACCTGCCAGTCTGCCCCAAGATTGCACGCAAAAAACATGTTCGGCCGCCTGCGTGCGCCGGTCGCCCCAGGGCCCGCCCCCGCCCGCGCCGAGTCTGCCACGGATCTCGGACACCGTCCGCACCAGGCTCGCACTGGCCCGGGCAGGAGGGTTCAAAATACCGGTCAGGATTTCCCCGGATTTTCGGGGAGATAGGGGGCGCTTTTTCCCTATTTCCGTACCCCGAAAGGCCGTTTGAAGCGCTTCAAGTCCGCCCGCCAGGGCGGTTTCGACAGGGTCACACAGGATTCGACAGAATGTTGGCTGGGGCCAAGTTTACATAACCGGAATACGGGGCGATTTTTCCCCCTATCTCGTCCAAAATACAAGGCAGTTTTTCCCCGCATTTTCCGGGCCAGCCGGGGGGCTGACGGATGCGGGCCCCAGGGGGCAGTGGGGGGCCAGCGCACGGGCCGTTCCCGCGCTGGCCGCGAAAAAGCCGCCAGGCTGCGCAGCCTGGCGGCGCGTGCATGCCCGTTGCGGGCATGCCATCTCATGAAATCGCCTTCTCAATCGTACCCCCGCCGAGCACCCAGTTCCCCTCGTAGAAGACCACCGCCTGGCCCGGCGTGATCGCCCGCTGCGGCTGGTCGAACTCCACCCGCACCGTGCCGTCGTCCTGCGGGTAGAGGATGCAGTCCGCCTCGGGGGCCATGCGCCGGATCTTGGCCCGGCAGCGGCGGGGGGCGGTGAGACCGGGGATTGCGATCCAGTTCAGGTCGGCGGCGATGAGACCGCCCCGGTAGGTCTCCTCCTCCTCACCCACGATCAGGGCGTTGCGCTCCGCGTCCAGTTCGACCACGTAGACCGGCCGGGGGGTCGTCAGTCCCAGGCCCTTGCGCTGCCCCACGGTGTAGAGCGGCAGCCCCTGGTGCCGGCCGATCACCTCGCCGCGGGTGTTCAGAATCGGGCCGGGCACGATCGCCTCGGGCACCCGCTCCTTCAGGAAGCGGCCGTAGTCGTTGTCGTAGACGAAGCAGATCTCCTGGGAGTCGGGCTTGTCGGCCGTGACGAAGCCGTACTTGGCCGCCAGGTCCCGCACCTCCCGCTTCTCCATCCCGCCGACGGGGAAGAGCGTGTGGGCCAGCGCCTCCTGCGTGAGGTTGTGGAGCACGTAGGTCTGGTCCTTCCGGGCGTCGCGGGACTTGCCCAGGAGCCAGCGGCCCGGATAGCGCTCGTCATGCCCGATGATGGCGTAGTGGCCGGTAGCCACGTAGTCGCACTCCAGCTGGCGCGCCTTTTCAAGAAAGGCCGAGAACTTCACGTAGCGGTTGCACGCAATGCAGGGGTTGGGCGTGCGGCCCCGGGTGTACTCCTCGATGAAGTAGTCGATTACGGTGCGGGCGAACTGCCCCTGGAAGTTCATCACGTAATAGGGGATGCCCAGCTTGTTCGCCACGGAGCGGGCGTCTTCCACCGCCGCCAGGGAGCAGCAGCCCGAGTGCTGGTTCATCTGAATCTCTTCCGGAATGTCGTCGGTCCACGTGTTCATGGTGACGCCGATCACCTCGTAGCCCTGCTCCACCAGGAGCGCAGCCGCCACCGAGGAATCGACGCCGCCGGACATTGCCATCAAGACCCGCTTGGCCATGGTCGCCCACCCCCTTTCTCGTTCTCAACATAGTCTGGCCCGAATGGCGTTGCCGCCCCCATCGACCGCGCCCGGTCGTCACCTGGGCGAGCACCCCGTCCGGGCCGTGCAGTGGCCAGTCGGGCAGGGACGCTTCCCGGCGTGGCCCACCGGCATCAGCCAGAGCGCATCCTGCACCGTTGCGCATCGCCAGCAGGCCGGTAACCCTCCACAGAAGCGGCGGGGGCGCGAACCCGCGCCGCCCCAGACACGAGAGAAGACAAACAAA
>NZ_JBFNEH010000099.1:0-4834 GCF_040797425.1 Symbiobacterium sp.
AATAGGTCGCTGCCCAAACTATTTTCAAGACCACCGCACACGTTGCGGTGGTCTTTTCGTATTTGCCCCACCCCACTCACGCCCTGGAGGACTGTACCGCACACCGGTCGAAACAGAGCACAGCCGCAGAACTGGGGGTCGTCGCGATGATCGATTCGCTCAACCTCTTCCGCCTGGTGGCCCGGGAAGGAAGTTTCACCCGCGCGGCCAGACTGGCGGGGCTGACCCGGCCAGCGGTCAGCCAGCACATCAAGCAGCTGGAGCAGCATTTCGGCGTGCCCCTGTTGATCCGGAACACCCGTCAGGTTACGCTGACTCCGGCCGGCGAGACGCTGCTGGTTCACGCGGAGCGCATCCTCGCCGCGGCCGCCGAGATGGAGGCCGCAATGGCGGCGCTCAGGCCCGATAGCCGGGCGGTTCTCGAGGTGGCGGCGTCCACGTTGCCGGGGGAGAACCTGCTTCCTCGCGCCCTGTCTGCCTTCCACGCCGAGCACCCAGAGGTGGAGGTGCGCTCTCGGGTCGCCAACACGCAGGAGGTGCTGCGGTGGGTGCTGGAGGGACAGGTCGACCTCGCCCTGGTGGGCCAGGAGGTGAGCGACTCGCGGCTGGGCAGCGAACAGGTGGCGGAGGACGAGATTGTTCTGGCGCTCCGGCCCGGCACCGCACTGCCCGATCCTGTGCCGCTGGACGTCCTGCCCCGGGTGCCGCTGGTGCTCCGGGAGGAGGGATCGGCCACGCGGGCGACGGTCTTGCGGGCGCTCGCCTCCCGCGGGATCGGCCTGGCAGACCTGCAGGTGGTGGCGGAGGTGGGCAGCCCGCAGGCGCTCAAGACCGCGTTGCGGGCCGGGGTCGGCGACGCCTTCGTCTCGCTCGCAAGCCTGGCGCCCGGGGAGTTCCGGGTCGTCCGGCTGAAGGGGCTGCAGTTGAAGCGGCCCATCTGCGCCGTGTGGCCCGTTCATAAGCCGCCTTCGGGCCTCCAGCGGGCCCTGTTGGACTGCCTGGGCCGCGTGAAGCCATGACCGGCAGACCAGCTGCGGCGCCGGCGCAACGTGACGACCTTTCGGGTGCCGGGAGCCGGCCGGGCAGCCGGTCGATGGGGGCAGACAGGGACGACACGGTCAACTTACCGGGCGCTCGCACATCCGCCATAGTGGAAATGGGTAGCACGTCCCCCGCGGACGTGCTACGTCTTACTCTCTGGACCGTTTCGCTCGCAGACTGGGCGCATCGGTTGTGCCGGGTCTGCTCCGCCCCTGACCCTGGCCATTTGGTTCCACGAACCGGCAGTCCTGGAACCGTCCCCGTCCGCGCAACCCCGCCGCTTTCCGCCTCTCGCTCTTCCACGTCCCTTCGGCGTGGAGCACCATCTGGCGGCGATGGACGGCCGCGACAAGCGGCGGTTCGATGCGGAAGGGTTGCGCGCCGTGCACAAGGAGGAAGAACGGCCTATTTGGAGTAGTCAGATTAGCACACCACAAACAATAACGGCTGGACACTCGGTCAGGCCAGTGGGGGTGCGGTCGCAACCGGGGCAAGGCGGGCCCCGGCCGAATCCCGGCTGCGGCGGCGTCTGGCATGGCCGCGGTTTCTCACCGAGGCAAAGGGGAGCAGCAGCAATGATCGAGGTGCACGGCCTTTGCAAGGTTTACGGCCAGAAGACGGCTGTGAAGAACCTCCGCCTCCGTGTTGAAAAGGGAGATGTCTTCGGCTTCCTGGGCCCGAACGGCGCGGGCAAATCGACGACCATCCGCATGCTGACCACCATCATCCGACCGACGAGCGGAACCGCCCTGATCAACGGGTTCGACATTCTGCGACAGCCTGTCGATGTGCGTCGCCAGATCGCCGTCATTCCGCAAGTCAGCACGCTGGGCGTGCATCTCGACGTATACCAGAACATCTTGATTTACTTGCTGTTCCGCGGCCACGGGTACCGCGAGGCGCGGAAGAGAACCGACACGGCCATCGAACGGTTCGGCCTCCAGGCGGTGGCCCACCTCAGGCCGCATCAACTCTCAGTCGGTTTCCGCCGGCGCGTTCAGGTGGCCCGGGCGCTCGTCTCGGGCGCCCGGGTGCTGTTCCTGGATGAGCCCTCCGTCGGGCTCGACCCCATGATCCGGCAGGAGACGTGGAACAGCATCACCGAGGCCCGGAACATGGGTGTCACGATCTTCCTGACCACCCAGGTGATGGAGGAGGCGGAGGCGCTCTGCAACCGGGTGGGACTCCTCTTCAACGGCGAGCTGGTCATCGATAGTCCCCTCAACAAGCTGAAGGCGCGCCTGGGCATCACCCGCATCGAGATGTCGGTCGCGGGCCTTTCCGCGCAGGCGATGGAGGCGCTCCTCAGAAAGTGGCGGGACGACCACCTGATCGTGGAGGGCGTGCAGAACTTGCCCAGGGTGACCGTGCTCGTCCGGGGGGACCGGGCCCCGCTTCCCGAGTTCATCCAGTCGACGCTGAGCTGGGGCGGCCGGCTCACGCGCGTCGACGTGCGCCCGCCCTCGCTGGAGGACATCTACCTTCACGTGGTGAAGGGGGGCAAGGCATGAGCCCCGTCCTGGTCGCTCTCCTCCGGGAATGGTACGTCGGGCTGAAGTCTCCTCGGACCATCCTCCAGCACCTGCTGTCGCCGCTCATGTATCTGCTCGTGTTCGCTCCCACCATGGCGGCCGCCCTGCCGGCCATCACGTGGCGCGGCGAACCGGTGCCGTACCTGGCTTACATCGTGCCGGGACTGATGGCGGTAACGTCCGTTTCCATCGGGAACGGTGTGGGCATCTCCATCTACATCGACAAGCTTACCGGTGAGCTGGAGATGTTGTTCGGCCTGCCGATGCACCGCATGGTACTCGTCGCCGGCCTGTGCGGGAACGCGGCCGTTCGGGCGGGCCTGGCGGGGGTGTTCATCTGGGCCGTGGTGGTGTTTCTGGCGCCCGAGTTGCTTCTCGCCGGCCTGCCGGCCATCGCCGGGAGCCTCCTGGTCCTCATGGCCTCCGCCGTGGCGTGGACGCTCCTCTCTGTGGTCCTGGCCTGCCTCATCCGCAGCCAGGAGACATACAACCTGGCGGTAAACCTGCTGCAGCTGCCGATCGTGCTCACGTCTTCGGTCTTCTACAGCCCGGACTACGGCCCGGCCGCGACGCGGTGGATCGCCAGGATCAACCCGCTGAGTTTCGCGGCCGACCTGATCCGGACGCTCGCAGCCGGCCGCCTGCCGCTCTGGTCAGACGTCGTGGGCCTGGCGGTATTCCTCGTCGGCATGCTGGGGTTGGCCGCCCTCGCCATCAACCGGGCCATCGAGTGACCGGTGCGGGGCGGGTGGGCCTTTGTCCGCATGCGAACAGCCTTCGGCACATAAGTATGTGGCACGTCCCGGGTGGGACGTGCCATATTGCCAACCGGAGGTGCCCCATGCGAGGCAAGCTGTCAGCCCTGGCCGTGGCCGCGGTGGTTGTGCTGCTCACCTTCTCGCTGGTGCTCTACCCGAAGGAGTCGCTCGAGGCGGCCAAGGACGGGATGAACCTGTTCTTCACCGTCGTCTTCCCCTCGTTGCTGCCTTTCTTCATTCTGAGCGAGATGATGCTGGGGCTCGGGGTGGTGCACTTCATTGGCGTGCTGTTCACCCCGCTCATGCGGCCGCTCTTCAACGTGCCGGGCGAAGGCGCTTTCGTGCTGTCGATGGGCCTGGCGGCGGGCTTTCCCATGGACGCGGTGATCACGGCGCGCTTCCGCAAGAGCAACATGTGCACCCGGGTGGAGGGGGAGCGCATGCTGGCCTTCTCCAACACCGCCGACCCAGTATTTCTGTTGTAAACACCACCCGAACCAACAAGACAACGCCCCTGACCACGGAGGTTGGGGGCGTTTTCGTGTTTCTTAGGCCGCTTGCGGGGCCATGCGGAAGGCCGCCAGCGGGAGTGCCACCGTGCCTGTTATCCAGTCCGGTGTGAGCGGCTGGTCCGTTCGAGCCAGCAGAGGTCGGTGTCGGCCTGGACGGCCACCACGGCGCGGAGCCCGGCCAGCTGGGCTGTTGCCTGGAGGGCCAGGACTAGCCGGAGGGGGAGGGTGACCACCCGGTGCCACTCCGGCGGGAGCGGCAGGCAGGTGGTCAGGACCAGGGCCAGGGGACGGTCGCCACGGGCCGCCCAGCAGTCCAGGGGGCTGATCGGCCTGAAGTGGCCCACCCGATCACCGCCGAGGAGTGGAGCCAGGCGTCCGGCGATGGCCACCGCCTGGTCGAGTGTGGCCTGATCCCGGAGGAGCGGCTGGCCGTCCAGGTCCACCATCCGGGACTGGTCGGGAATGGAGGCCGGGCCGCCGATCTCCACCTCGGCGGTCTCCTCCGTCCGGCCGATGAGCCGCATGGCGTTGACCCGGACCTCCAGCACGGGTTCCAGGGCGGTGGCTCCGTGCCGGACCCGGTAGCCGTCAACCCGGCACCCACCCACGGCACCGGGAAGGTCTGCCAGGCTGATAGCCTGTACCTGGTCGTCATAGACCACCACGAACCAGGCCGGAACGCCGAGGGCGACGGACCACGTGGCCATGGCCGCAACCTTCCGCAAGTTGATGTAGAGGGTGGGGTACCTGGCAGCCTCATGATACCGCCGCTTGACCTCTACCGCGCCGACCAACCGCTCGCCGGCCACGGCCAGGAGGTCGATCTCCGCCAGACCGCCCGCCTTCACGACGGCCAGACCATGCCGGTAGAGGATGGCCGCCACCTTACGTTCGGCGGCGGCATCCGCTTCGGTGGTCCGGGCCCACGTACCATCCGGGTGTTGTTGCCCGCGCTATTTGGCAGTGACTTGACTGGCGACAGTGTCGTTCG
>NZ_JBFNEH010000100.1:0-4818 GCF_040797425.1 Symbiobacterium sp.
TTCAATGGGTTTCCATTGCACGAAGTCCGGGTTATTCACGCGAAACTTGAGCTAGGTGCCAGCCGGTTTCTTGCTGGGATGGGGTAGGTTTAGATCCTTAACTTTTATTGGGACAAATGTCCGCAAAGCCCTGCTGTGGGCAGGTCCGGGCTTTCGCAGTCGCCGCGGGCGCTAAACACCCCCGCCCCCCGCGCGGAGGTCGACCTTAGTCGTCAGCTAGCCCTGTTCGGCGGCGAGTTCTTGTGCGAGAATCTCCTCAGGGATGGACGTGTACCGGGCCAGGATCTCCCCGGCGATCGCGCACAGTCCCCTGGAACCGCTTCCGGTCTGCGGGTCCTTGCTGTGCGTGATCCCGGCCCGGGCGAGGGACTGGATCGGCTGTGCCCCGCGGAGCCACAGCATCCCGCTACCCGGCCGGATCAGATCGCAGACATGGAGGAAGAGACCTTGCCGTTCAAGTGCGTAGCCTTTGATGTGGACGGAACGCTCCTGGACACGGTAAAGCCCGACCTCATGTCCCTGCAGAAGGTCATCCGCGAGGAGACCGGACAAACCCCTTCGCTCGAGGAACTGCGGCCCCTCCTGGGCATTCCGGGGGTGACCGCCCTCGAGCAGCTGGGCCTGCCCGACCCGCAGGCCGCCTTCGACAAGTGGGCGGCCTACGTGCGGGAGTATGATCACCTCATCACCGTGTTCCCGGGGATCTGGGAGGTGCTGGACGAACTGCGGGACCGCGGCGTCACCCTGGGGCTGGTGACCTCCCGGTGCCGCTCGGAGCTCGACCGGGACGTCACCCGCCTGGGCTTGCTGCAGTACTTCCGTGCGGTCGTCTGCGCGGACGACACGGAGCGCCACAAGCCGGACCCCGACCCGCTTCTGAAGCTGTTGGCCGACACCGGGATGAACCCCGGGGATGTGCTCTACATCGGCGACACCATCTACGACAGCCAGTGCGCCCGGGCCGCGGGGGTCAAGTTTGCGCTGGCCCTCTGGGGCACCATGGACCCGGCCATCCCCTGCGACTACCGGCTCGCGCACCCGGCGGAACTGCTCCCGCTCTGCCGCCCGGCCGCTGAAGCGTAATCGCCACCCCGCCTGTGCGGCGCCGCGCCCGTTCAGCCGCCCTTCGGCGAGAGGTGCTCCCGCAGGACCTCCGCAAAGGCGTCCGGCCGCTCGACCATCATGCTGTGCCCCGCGCCCCGAATCATCCGGGTCCGGATCCCGTGCCGGCGCAGCGTGTCGATCAGCGGCTCCAGGCCCGGCGTGTGTTCGCCGTAGACGTAGGTCCGGGGAATGGGCAGGTTCAGGAACCGGTCCAGCAGCCCCGGCGTGTCGGAAGTCCGGGCGAGTTCGGCCGAGCACCGCCACAAGGCGCCGGGGGAGCACCGGCTGAGCGTGGAGGCGTAGAGCAGGTCGTCGGCCCGGCCCTCCAGCCCGCTCCGGGCAAAGTGGCCGATGAGGGTGGGCAGCGCGGCCCGGACTCCCTCCTCGCCCATGGCCGCCAGCTTGCGGCTCAGCGTGGCGTCCTCGGGGCGGAGGTTGCCCTCGGCGATCAGCAGCCCCATGACCCGGTCCGGGGCCCGCTCGGCCATGAGCAGGGCGATCGTGCCGCCCATGCTGTGGCCCACCAGGTGGACCTTCTGCACGCCGAGCCAGTCCAGCAACTCGATCATGAGCGCCGCCAGGTCGTCCATCGCGCAGGAGAAGCTGCCCGGTTCCTCGCTGTCGCCGTGGCCCGGCAGGTCGGGGAGGATGAGCGCCCGACCCGCCAGGGCGGGCGCGGCCAGGGTGGGCAGGAAAAAGGCATGGGATGCGCCGAGCCCGTGAACCAGCAGCACGGGCTCGGAGCCGCCTCTCATCCTGACGGCCAGCGTGCCCGCCCGCGAGGGCCATCGAATCGGGAGCAGGAGATCCACGCTTCATCACCACCCGTGCCCCGGGGCGCGTCCATAGGCCCGGCAGGGCTTTTTCCCTCGACCTGCAGTTTGTACAGAAAGGTTTCCGCTTACGCGGCTGCCGCCCGCTAGTTGGATTCGCGCACGGGCCGGCTGCGGCGGGGTGGGGAATACGGCAAAGCCAAACGGCAGGGATGCGCCGTCGCACCCTGCCGTCTGTGTTCTTTATTCCTACTTCATTGGCTTCCTTGCCTCGATGTAAGCGGAGAACACCTGGTTCTGCGGCGATTCCCCTGCGCCCCAGGCCTCCAGCAGCTGGTCGCTGTCCTTCGGCCGGATCACGATGTCGACAAAGCCGGCCTCGGCGAGCATCACTCTGAGCTCATCGACCGTGGCTGCACCGGCCAGGCACCCGGCATAGAGGGCCAGGTCCTCCCGCACCTCAGGCGGAAACGGCGCGAGGCTCACCATGTCCGCCACCGCAAGCCGCCCGCCCGGGCGCAGAACCCGGAAGGCCTCCCGGAACACCTGCTCCTTTTCGGGCGAGAGGTTGATCACGCAGTTGGAGATGATCACGTCCACGCTCTCGTCGGCCACGGGCAGGTGCTCGATCTCGCCGAGCCGGAACTCCACGTTCGTGCAGCCGCCCTTGCGGGCGTTCTCGCGGGCACGGCTGAGCATCTCGGGCGTCATGTCCACCCCAATCACCCTGCCGCTCTCCCCGACCTGGCGCGCGGCGAGGAAGCAGTCGAACCCGGCCCCGCAACCCAGGTCCAGGACCGTCTCGCCCGGCTTCAGGTTGGCGATCGCCTGCGGATTGCCGCAGCCCAGGCCGAGGTTGGCGCCCTCCGGCGCCGCGGAGAGCTCTTCATCGGAGTATCCCAGAATCTTCCCCAGACCTCTCACGTCGACGGCCGTTCCGCAGCAGCAGCCGCCGACCACCGGGAGCTCATCTTCCCGCGGCTGGGTGCCGCAGCATCCCCCCGTCGCGCCGCCGGCGGTGCTGCGCGCCGTCTCGGCATAGCGCTTCCGAACCGCTTCACGCAGCGAATGTGCGTCCATCTCCACCATGCCCCTCCTTTGTCATGGACCGAACCTCCAGGCTTATGCGACTGCCTTGGGCCAGTACCGGCGCTTGAGGGCGAACGCGACGTTCACCAGGCCGATCATCACCGGCACCTCGATCAGCGGCCCCACCACAGCGGCGAAGGCCGCGCCCGAGTTGATGCCAAACACTGCGACGGCCACGGCGATGGCCAGCTCGAAGTTGTTGCTCGCCGCCGTAAAGGACAGCGTCGTGGCCTGCGCATAGTTCGTACCCAGCTTGTGACTGAGCCAGAAGCTGACCAGGAACATCACCACAAAGTAGATGATCAGCGGAATGGCAATGCGGACGACGTCCAGGGGGATCTGCACGATCAGCTGACCCTTCTGGCTGAACATCACCACGATGGTGAACAACAGGGCGACCAGCGTGATGGGGCTGATCCGGGGGATGAACTGCTTCTCATACCACTGCCTGCCCCTGGCCCGCACGAGCCCGAACCGGGTGAGCACGCCGGCCGCGAAGGGAATGCCCAGATAGATGGCGACACTCTCCGCAATCTGACCGATGGAGACGTTCACCGTCGAACCTGCCAGCCCGAAGAGCGGCGGGAGAACGGTGATGAAAATCCAGGCGTACACGCTGTAGAACAGGACCTGGAAAATGCTGTTGAAGGCCACCAGACCAGCGGCGTACTGCGCGTCGCCCCTGGCCAGGTCGTTCCAAACGATGACCATGGCGATGCAGCGTGCCAGGCCGATCATGATCACGCCAGCCATATACTCCGGGTAGTTGTGGAGGAAGAGGATGGCCAGCAGGAACATCAGGATCGGGCCCACGACCCAGTTCTGGAAGAGGGAAAGGCCCAGCACCTTCCAGTCGCGGAACACGTCCGGGAGTTCCTCGTAGCGCACCTTCGCCAGCGGCGGGTACATCATGAGGATCAGCCCGACGGCCAGCGGGATGTTGGTGGTGCCTGCCTGGAAGCGGTTGATGAACTCCTCCACGCCGGGCACGAAGTAGCCAAGTCCCACCCCAAACGCCATGGCCAGGAAGATCCAGAGGGTCAGGAAGCGATCCAGGACAGACAGGCGCGGGCATGGTGCCGACATCGACGGTCCCTCCTCGGTTTGGTATAGGTCGGGCCTCCCGCTTCCCCCTTGCCGGCCTTCAGCAGCACCCTTCGAACCGGGTCCCGGCCAGCTCCGGAATGGTCGAAAGGTCCGCATCCAGGAACGCCTTGAACGCCTCCAACCCCTCCAGGAGGCGAGCGCGGTTGGCCTGGTAGTACACCCACATTCCCGCCCGGCGTTCCCGGACCAGCCCGGCCGCCTTCAGCTTGGCGATGTGCTGCGAGACCGCGGGCTGGCTGATGCCGAGAATCGGCTGTAGCTCACACACGCACCGCTCCTGGTCCCAGATCAGCTTCAGGAGCTTCAGGCGTGTCGTATCTGCCAGCGCCTTCATCAGCATGACGTGCTGCTCCATCGAACGCCCTCCCTAGGATATAAGCATATTGTTATGAAGCTGTCCCTGTCAATCCCCAAGGCAATCCGCGCCATGCCCCGTGGCCGGGGACATGGCGCCTGTGTGGTCGGCGGCGTTCGGCTTGACCCCGGCACCGACCGTCACCCATTCGCGCCACCGTTCGGTGGCGAAAAAACAACCGAAAGATGTTTGTTGCATCCGCTATAATTCTGACGACTGCTAGATCCGTAGTAGGAGCCTGTACCTAGAGTTGGCAACCGAACTGCGGTCCCCACAGCCGGCTGGCCCGGCGACTCAGTCCAGAAAGGGAGGGGCGTCAGGATGATTCCAGCAGCGTTCGATTACGTGGCACCCCGGACCGTCTCCGAGGCGGTGGACCTGCTCCGGCAG
>NZ_JBFNEH010000101.1:0-4686 GCF_040797425.1 Symbiobacterium sp.
CGTCCTGCTTTTTTCAGCAGAAATGTTGTGGCCTACCAACGAAAACTTTACTCACTCCTCCATTCTTTCGCTATGTGTCCTGGACCCTCTCTGGCGGAAAGGGGCCCCCCGAGCACCACCGTCGAGACGGAAAGCCCGCCGGCCAGCGCCGGCGGGCTTCAACATCCCGATATGCAGCTACCCCTGCAGCTTGCTCAGGTCCGCCGGGGCGGAGAGCAGCGCGCCCAGGGCCTGAAGCAGGGCGTAGCGGTTGGCGCGCACCTGGTCGTCCTCCACGTTTACCCGCACGGTGTCGAGGAAGGCGTCCACCGGTGCCTTCAGGCGGGTGGCCAGGCGGTAGAAGGTCAGGTACTCGCCGGCGTCGTAGGCCCGCTTCATCTCGGGCCGCAGGTCGACGAAGGCACCGTAGAGATCGCGTTCCGCCGCCTCGGTGAAGCGCGCGGGGTTGATGTCGGCGCTCACCGCGCCCGCCTCGTTGGCCTTGCCAGCCAGGTTGGCCACACGCTTGAACGCGCCGGTGACCGCGGCGAAGTCGGGCTCCGCCATGGCCGCCGCCAGCGCCTCGGCCCGGTGCACCGCGTCCGTCACGTCCCGGCAGCCGGCGGCCAGCACGGCGTCGATCACGTCGTACCGCACCTCCCGCTGCTCCAGCAGCACCTTCACCCGGGCCCGGAAGAACTCCATCAGGTCGCTCAGCACCTTCTGCGCCTCGCTGCCGGAGAGATGGTACTGCTCGATCGCCAGCGAGGCCAGCGCCGTCAGGTCGACCCGGATGCCGTTCTCCACCAGGGTCTGCACCACGCCCTGGGCGGCGCGCCGGAGCGCAAAGGGATCCTGGGAGCCGGTGGGGATCAGACCGATGGAGAAGTAGCCGGCCAGGGTGTCCAGCTTGTCGGCCAGGGCCACCACGATGCCCGGGCGGGTGCGGGGCAGGTCGTCGCCGGCGCCGCGGGGCAGGTAGTGCTCGTAGATCGCCTCGGCCACCGCCGGGTCGCCGCCCTCCTTCAGGAGGTACTGCTTGCCCATGTAGCCCTGCAGCTCCGGGAACTCGAAGACCATCCGGGTCGCCAGGTCGGCCTTGCAGAGCCAGGCCGCCTTCACCGCCTGCTCCTGCTCGACGGGGGTGAGCTCCAGCGCCTGGCCGATCGCCCGGGCCAGCGCCACCAGCCGCTCCACCCGCTGGAACTGGGTGCCCAGCTTCTCCTGGAAGACGGCCTCCTTCAGCTTGGCGTTGTAGGCCTCGAGGGGCTGCCGACGGTCCTCGTCCCAGAAGAAGCGGGCGTCGGCCAGCCGGGCCGCCACCACCTTCTCGTTGCCGGCCCGGACGATATCGATGTGCTCCAGCCCGCCGTTGCGCACCCCGATGAAGTAGGGCAGGAGTTCATCCGACTCCTCGTCCCGGTACACCGGGAAGCAGCGCTGGTTCTCCTTCATGGTGGTCACCAGCACGGCGGAGGGGACCTCCAGGTACTCCGGCGCGAAGGAGCCTGCGAAGGCGGTGGGCTGCTCCACCAGCCAGGTGACCTCGTCCAGCAGCGCCTCGTCCCGGCGCACGTGGCCGCCGATGCGGGCGGCCTCCGCCGTCACCTGCTGCCAGATCACCTGCTTGCGCACGCCCTGGTCCACCATCACGTACCCGGCGGCCACCTTCGCGAAGTAATCGTCGGCGTTCTTCACCGGGATCGGCTCAGCCGGACCCAGCACCCGGTGGCCCCGGGTGGTGGTCACCGTCTCGATGCCGTCCACGCTGAAGGGTACCCGCTCCTCGCCCAGCATGGCCAGGATCCACTTGATCGGGCGGGCGTAGCGGATCTCGCGGTCGGCCCAGCGCATGGCCTTGGGCCAGTGGATCGAGGTGACGAGGCCGGCCAGGAGCGGCGGCAGCACCTTCTCCGCCGGCTCGCCCAGGATGCGCTTACGGGCGTAGACGTACTCGCCGCCCTTCTCGTCGGCCCGCACCTCCAGGTCCGCCACCGCCACGCCCTGGCCTGCGGCGAACTTCTGCGCCGCGACGGTGGGGTTGCCGGCCGCATCGAAGGCTGCCTTCCTGGGCGGCCCCTTCACCTCCACCTCGACGTCGCGCTGCATGAGCGCCAGGTTGCGCACGTAGAGCACCAGGCGGCGCGGCGTGCCGAACACGTCCGCCACTTCGTAGTCGAGACGGGCCTCGGCCAGGGCCTTTTCGGCGTTCTCCTTCAACTGCTCCAGGGCCGGTGCGCAGAACCGGGCGGGGATCTCCTCGGTGCCGATCTCTAGGATGAGGTTGCGGGTCTCAGCCATTCTGGTTCCCTCCTTCCGCGGTCTCGGCCGCGCCCTTGGGATCGGGCCCGACGGCGTGCGCCCCGGCGCCGTAACGGGACGCCCAGGTGGGCCGCTCCGCCAGCGGCTTCAGCAGCGGGAAGCCCAGCGCCTCGCGCATCTCAATGTACGCCTTGGCCGCGGCCCGGCAGAGGTTGCGCACCCGCAGGATGTACCCCTGCCGCTCGCTCACGGCGATGGCGCCGCGGGCGTCCAGCAGGTTGAACGTGTGGGAGCACTTCAGGATGTAGTCGTAGGCCGGATAGACGAGCGGCGGGTCCAGGGCAAGGAGCCGCTTGGCCTCCTGCTCGTACATGTGGTAGAGCTGGAAGAGCATCTGCGGGTCGGACTGGTCGAAGTTGTAGACCGACTGCTCCCACTCCGATCGCTCGAAGATGTCGCCGTAGCGGAGGTCCTTGTTGTACATGATGTCCCACACGTTGTCGACGCCCTGAATGTACGAGGCCAGCCGCTCCAGACCCAGGGTGATCTCCACGGAGACCGGCTTGCACTCAAAGCCGCCCACCTGCTGGAAGTAGGTGAACTGGGTGATCTCCATGCCGTCGCACCAGACCTCCCAGCCCAGGCCCCAGGCCCCCTGACTGGGCGCCTCCCAGTTGTCCTCCACGAAGCGAATGTCGTGCTTCCGGGGATCGATGCCGATGCGCTCCAGCATCTCCAGGTAGATCTCCTGGATGTTCTCGGGCGACGGCTTCATGATCACCTGGTACTGGTAGTAGTGCTGCATCCGGTTCGGGTTCTGGGCGTAGCGACCGTCGGCCGGGCGGCGGCACGGCTCGATGTAGGCCACGTTCCACGGCTCCGGGCCCAGCGCCCGGAAGAAGGTCTCGGGGTTGAAGGTGCCGGCGCCCTTCTCCACGTCGTACGGGTGCCGGATCACGCACCCCTGCTCGGCCCAGAACTTGTCGAGCGTCAGAACCAGGTCCTGAAAGTACATCTGCTGTCCTCCTTCGCGTCGGGAATCCGATGCGAAAAGGCTCCCGCCCCGGGCCACACCTCACACGTGGCCAGGGACGAGAGCCTGTGCGTGCTCCCGCGGTTCCACCCTGATTGGCACCTCTGGCGGGCGCCCACCTCTGACGGTATGCGGCTCACGCTCCCGGGCGCCCTTCCCCGCAGCCCGCCCGCCCTGCTTGCACCGGATGCAGGGCTCTCTGTGGGGCCGACCCACGGGTACTCCTCCCGTTCCTCGCTAGCAATAGATGCTAGCAACCGGGGGCAGGCCTGTCAAGGGGGGCGGGCCCCTCCACGGGGACGCGCCGGGGGGGCCTGATCCCGATCAGCCAGTGGCCCATGGGCACCCTGGCAATGAGGCTCACGGCCAGGTAGGAGAGCGCCAGCACCAGCAGCAGGTTCAGCGCCAGATAGACCAGGGCCCCGATGTTGAGTGTGTCAAGGAATTTCCTGGTGAAGTGCATGATCAGCGGGTGAATGAGGTACACCCCAAACGAATACTGGCGGATCACTCCCACCGCCCGGGCGATGAAGGCGGAACGCTCGCAGAGGACCGTGCCGAGACCGATGATGGCCAGCACCACGACCAGCGCATAGGCGTACACGCTGGGGCGAAGAACCGTCGCCACGTCTGACAGCCTGCCCACCTGCACATAGGCCTGAAACTCCCGGAGCACCCACACCAGGAGCGGCGCGGCCAGGAGGAGCAGCGCCCCCCAGTACCGGCGGAGCTCGCGGCTGGCTGACTCCCACCGGGTGGCGAGCCAGGCCCCCAGGAAGAACGGCCCCAACCACCAGAGCAGCACCCGCGCCCGGTATGGCCACAGGGTGCTCAGGATGTTCCCCACATCGAACCGGACGGCGGGGAACGAGAGGACGATGACCAACCCGTTCACAACCAGCGCGGCGACGGTCACCGGTCCGAGCCAGCGGCTGCGGGCCAACGGCCTCACGAAGGGGAAGAGCAGATACCACTGGGCGATGGGGATAAAGAAGTAGAAGGTATACACCGCACTGGCTGTCGCCAGCGCGTGTAAGAACCCCGGAATCAGGCCGTCAAAGTTCTGTTCGACGATCCGGAAGAACAGGAAGTACACCAGCGTCCAGGCCACATAGGGAATGCCCACGGCCTGCAGCCGGCGGAGCAGGTAGCGCCGCCAGGAGAAGTCCTGGCGCTGACCGTAGGCGTAGAACATTCCCGCCCCGCTCACCATCAGGAAGGCCGGCAGACCCACCCGGCAGGCCTGGTTCAGGAACCCGGCAACCGCGTATCCCAACGAATCCGGCGGTGCACCCAGCAGCGTGGCGGCCGATACGTGGATGATCACCACGCACACGGGGGCCACCACGCGCAGGAGGTCCAGCGGAACCAGGCGCGCCCGTGCACCAGCAGCGGCAGATGAAGCTTGTGAC
>NZ_JBFNEH010000102.1:0-4674 GCF_040797425.1 Symbiobacterium sp.
ATCATACAGAACACTTTTGGAAGTGCGACGTACCCACTTTCACTTGACAGACCCGTTGGCAAACTCCCTCTTGACGAGCGCGCCGGCAGCGGCTAGAATGAGCTTCAATACGTAACCGCGATGAACGGGCAAAGTAGGCGGATCGATCTCCATCCAGGGAGGCGGCGCCGGCGACTGAGAGCGCGGCCTGGAGGTTCCCGCTGAAGTTCGCCCGGGAGCTGCCAGCTGAACGGCCGCACGCCCGTGCGGCGCCAGTAGGCCGGGCCGGGTTTCCCTCCGTTAGCGGGGAGCGGCGTCGAGGAACTTCTTCCTCCGCGCCTGCTGTCGAGCGGGCCGCCGTGGGCGGCTCATGAGGGTGGTACCACGGGAGCGAGGCTCTCGTCCCTTGCCGGGACGGGAGCCTTTTGAGTTTCGGCAAGAGGAGGCGGATGAGCATGGCCGAAGGCCTGACTGCTGTGACGACGCGCTGGGGGGCTGACCGGTTTGCGGGCCTTGGGCTGGGCTCAGGCCGCCCGCTCATCATCGCGGGCCCGTGCAGCGTGGAGAGCGAGGAGCAGATTCTGGAGGCGGCCCGGGCGGTGAAGGTGGCGGGAGCGACGGCCCTGCGGGGCGGGGCGTTCAAGCCGCGTACCTCGCCGCGGTCGTTCCAGGGTCTGGGGGAGGAGGGGCTGCGGCTCCTGGCCCTGGCCCGAGAGGAGACCGGCCTGCCGGTGGTGACCGAGGTGATGGACACCGCCCAGATCGATCTGGTCGCCCGGTATGCCGACGTGCTCCAGGTGGGCTCCCGCAACATGCAGAACTTCGCCCTGCTGAAGCAGGTGGGACGGGCCGGGAAGCCGGTCCTGCTCAAGCGGGGGCTGAGCGCCACGCTGGACGAGTGGCTTGCCGCGGCGGAGTACATCATGGACTCCGGGAACGACCAGGTGATCCTCTGCGAGCGGGGCATCCGCACCTTTGAGACGTGCACCCGCAACACGCTGGACCTGAGCACTGCCATCGTGGCGCGGAAACGGTCAGGGCTGCCCGTGATCATCGACCCGAGCCACGCCGCCGGGCGAAGGGACCTGATTCCGGCGCTCTCCCGGGCGGCCCTTGCCGCCGGGGTGGACGGGCTCATGATCGAGGTGCACCCGGACCCGGACCGGGCGCTCTCCGACGCCGCCCAACAGCTCGATCCGGGCGCATTCCGTGCCCTGATGCAGGATCTGGGCCTGCTTCCGGCCGCGGCCCTGGAGAGCCTCGCCGAATGCCGGCAGGAGATCGACCGGCTGGATGAGCAGCTGCTCGCCCTGCTCTCCCGCCGCATGGAGGTCGCCCGCCGGGTGGGCCGGATCAAGGCCGGGACAGGCGTCCCCGTTTTCCAGGAGGAGCGGGAGCACGCCCTGCTGGACAGGCTGGTCCGGCAGGCCGGCCCGGCCCTGCGGGCCGAGGACGTGCGGGCCGTGTGGGAGGCCATCCTCGCCTGTTCACGGCGGCTCCAGGAGGAGTTGTAGTCGCCGTCTATCATGCAAGCGGGAAGGCGCTCGCCGACTCACATCGGCGAGCGCCTTTACTATTTTACAATACTGCTACTTAACATTACTAAAACCAGCCGAACCCCGCAGGAAATACAGGCGACAAAGCGAATTCTTCGCCCAGGAGTTAATGAAAGCGCTACCATCTAGATTGGAAACAGATGTGTTGCGAAAGGCCGCACCACAGCTTTGCTGTAGCGCAAGGCCTTGCGCGGCATATGCTCGATTCCCGTGTGATGAGCGAATCTGGACTAAAGCGCTTTCAACCGTTTTCATGTGGGCGGGTGTATGCATTTGCCGCACCGATATGACGTGCTCGTGGTGGGGCGTCCCACCGTGGACCTCGTGTTCACGAACATCCCCAGCTGGCCGGCCCTGGGCCAGGAGGTCTACGCGGAGGGCTTCCTGGTGGCGGCCGGCGGGGCGTTCAACATGGTGGCCGCCCTTCACCGTCTGGGGTTCGCCGTCGGCATGGTGGGGGTGGTCGGCAACGACCCGTGGAGCCGGCTGGCCCTGTCCATCATGGAAGCCGAGGGCGTGTCGACCGAGCTCATCCGCATCCTACCGGAACCCTTGCCCTCAGTGAGCGTGTGCATGACGTATCAGGGGGACCGGGGCTTCGTGAGCTACGAGGAGAGGCGGCAGGTCTATGAAGACGCCTTCCGGAGCCACGCCCTGGCGGTGATCGGGCGGGTGGAGGCGCCGCTCCTGCACGCCTACCTGGGGCCCGACCTGCCCCTCTACAAGGCGGAGGCCGACAGGCGGGGCATGAGGCTCACGGTGGACACCGGGTGGGACGAGGCCTGGCTCAAGTCCAGCCGCATCTGGGAGCTGCTCCCCCTGCCTGACCTGGTGTTCGCCAACGAGGCGGAGGCCCGCGCCATCACCGGCGCCACCGACGCCTGCGCCGCCCTGCGGCGGCTGGGTGAGGCGGCCCGGTTTGTGGTCCTGAAGCGTGGGGCCGACGGTTCGTCGGCCATCGTGGACGGCGTCGAGTACCATGCCCCCACGCAACCGGTAGAAGTGGTGGATGCGACGGGCGCCGGCGACTGCTTCAACGCCGGGTTCCTTTACGGCTGGCGCAAGGGAATGTCGGTTACGGAGGCCCTCAACCTCGGCAACATCTGCGGCGGGCTGAACGTACAGCGGGCCGGGGGATACGCCGGAGCGCCGCGCGAGGCGGAACTGATCGCAGCCGCCGAGGCCGCAGGGATCACCGTTCCTAAGAGGAGGCACGAGAAATGAAGCTTGTCCTGCTGGGCGCCGGGATTCGGACGCCCCTGCTCGTGAGCGGGCTCATCCGCCGCCAGGAGTCTCTGCCGCTCACCGAGGTGGTGCTCTACGACGCAGACCCCCGCCGGCTGGAGACGATGGGCCGGTTCGTCGGACACCTGGCCGACCGCTGGGGCGCCCGCTTCAAGGTGACGTATGCCCATGACTTCCGGGAGGCGGCCCGGGGCGCGGCCTTCATCTTCAGCGCCATCCGAGTGGGCCAGGAAGAAGGCCGGATCCGGGACGAGGAGATCGCGCTGAAGCACGGCGTGCTCGGCCAGGAGACCACGGGCCCCGGCGGTTTCGCCATGGCCCTCCGGACCATCCCGGTGATGCTCGACTACGCCCGGGTCATCCGGGAGGTCGCCCCGCAGGCGTGGCTGATCAACTTCACGAACCCGTCGGGGCTGATCACCCAGGCGCTCACCACCTACTCCCCGGTGCGCGCCATCGGCATCTGCGATGCGCCCACCGCCATGAAGCGGAGCGTGGCCGCCTTCCTGGGCGTGCCGGCGGACCAGGTGTACCTGGAGTACTTCGGCCTCAACCACCTGGGCTGGATCCGCCGCGTGCTGGTGGACGGCGAGGACCGCATGCCCCACATCCTCGCACACTACGAGGAACTGGCCGCCCGCTACCCTGAGTGGGGCCTCTTCGAGCCGGACCTGGTCCGCATGTACGGGCTCCTGCCCAACGAGTACCTGTACTACTTCTACTACCGTGAGAAGGCGGTCGCCAACATCCTCGCCTCCGGCGGGAGCCGCGGCCAGCAGGTGCTGAGCATCAACCGGCCTCTCTGGGCCAGCCTCGCCGAGCTGGTGGCCTCCGGCGACATGGACGCCGCCCTCCGGGCCTACGAGCAGGGTATCAACACCCGCAACGCCACCTACATGGCCCGGGAGTCCGGCCGCAAGGTGGAGGAAGCCGCTCCGGCCGAGGACGGGACCGTTTTCGAGGGCGAGGGGTACGAAGGGCTGGCGATGGCCGTGATGACCGCAGCCGTCCAGCGCCGCAAGGCCACCCTCATCCTCAACGTGCCCAACTGCGGGGCCCTGGACATCCTCCGGCGGGAGGACGTGGTGGAGGTCACCTCGCTGCTGGACGAACACGGTGCCCGGCCTCTGGCCCAGGATCCGGTGCCGCCGCAGGTGAGCCCGCTGATCACGGCCGTCAAGGCTTACGAGCGGCTCACGGTGCAGGCCGCCGTCGAGGGCTCCTACCAGCTTGCCGTGCAGGCGCTGGCCACCCATCCACTCGTCTCGTCGTACTCTCTGGCCCGTCAGCTGGTCGACGAGTACCTCGTTGCTCACAAACCCTTCCTGCCGCAGTTCGCCTGAGCACCACGTCATCGCAGCTGAAGTAAGGAGGTAGCTTGCATGCGTCGATGGGTTTCAGTGTTCCTGGGAATCACGTTGATCGCGGCTCTGGTGGGATGTTCCGGTCAATCGGGGACCAGCTCACAGCCCCAAGGCGGCTCGACCCAGGGAACGACCCAGCAGAGTGAGCAGGGGACTACATCCGGCACGGAACAGATCAAGCTGGTGTTCTGGGATACTAACAACTCGGGTGTGCTCAAGGACGTGGTGGAGCAGCTGGCGGCCGAGTTTGAGCAGCAGCATCCTGGCGTGAAGGTCGAGCACCGCGGCTGGACCACCGAGGAACTGCAGAAGAGCCTGCAGCGCGCGGTTTCCAGCGGCGAGGGCCCCGACATCGCGCAGATCAACAACGGCGAGTCCAGCATGGGCCCCATGGTCCGGGCCGGCCTCCTGGTGCCGATGGACCAGTATGACGAGAAGTACGGCTGGTCCAAGCGCATCGCCGCCGGCCTGCTGGCCCGCAACCGGTATACCGACGACGGCCAGACCTTCGGCTCGGGCACCCTCTGGGG
>NZ_JBFNEH010000103.1:0-4306 GCF_040797425.1 Symbiobacterium sp.
GATTGTAGCTTATCAATCGCCTTTTTCGTGTCTAGTTTTCTGGGTCCACTATAGATCTTGGGGCACCAAGTCTTCGATCAGCACGAGCTCATACTTGCGCTGAGCATGCCCATGTTCCCGAAGCACCGCATTCACCACCGCCAGATACTGCTCATGTTGCCATTGTACAACAAAATCCGGGCACCCGCGAGGGGTTACCCGGATTTTGTCTTCAACCTGACCACGATGCTTCGCATCGTGGCCGGTTTCGAGAAGGTAACCGATGGTGAGGTCTGGCTTGGCGACAAGCTGGTGAGCAGCACGTCTGTCTTTGTTCCGCCTGAGAAACGGAACATCGGCATGGTCTTCCAGTCCTACGCGGTGTGGCCCCATATGGATGTCTTCCAGAACGTTGCTTACCCGCTGCGCATTCGCAAGGTGCCGAAGCAGGAGATTGAGAAGCGAGTGCTGCGGGCGCTGGACATTGTGCACCTGAGCGGGCTGGAGCACCGGATGCCGAGCCAGCTCTCGGGCGGTCAGCAGCAACGGGTGGCCCTGGCGCGCGCCATCGTGGCCGAGCCGAAGATGCTCCTGCTCGACGAGCCGCTCTCCAACCTCGACGCCAAGCTGCGTGAGGCCATGCGCTTTGAAATCAAGGAGATCCAGCGGCGCCTGGGCATCACGGTGATCTATGTTACGCATGATCAGGCAGAGGCCATGGCGATGTCCGACCGGATCATCGTCATGAACAAGGGCGTCATCGAACAGGTGGCTCCGCCCCGCGAGATCTACGATCGGCCCAAGAGCCGGTTCGTGGCCGATTTCGTGGGCCTCGTGAACTTCCTGGAAGCGGATGTTCTCGACAAGGACGGTACCATCCGCATCGGCGACGACCTGATCCTGAAGGTAAACCTGCCCGATGGCGACCACAAGCGGGTCATCGCTGCCATCCGTCCCGAGCATATCGTCATGCAGCACGAGGGCAGCGGAATAGGCACCGTGCGGGGTACCGTGCTCCGGCGGTACTACCTGGGGGACCAGATTGACTACTTTGTGCAGACAAGCGGGGGCGAGATCCGTGTGACCTGCAACCCTTTGCAGGGACAGTTTGCCGAAGGGGATTCTGTGGTGCTCCAGATTCAGCACGCCTTCGCGTTCCCGCTTTAGTCTCGGATTGGCAGACGCAGACGCAGAAGGAGGCCGAGTTCTGTCATGAAACGGATTGCAGTAGTCCTCTCGCTTCTCCTGGCTCTGTCAGCGCTCTTCACCGGGTGCGGCAGCGGTAGCAGCTCTGGTAAGGCTTCCGAGTCTGGCAACTCTGGCTCGACGGCGAGCTCTGGGCAGACTGCCGGCACTGACGCACAGCAGACGGATACGGGCTCCGGGCCGTCCGGCAAGATCACGATCTACACCTCGATGTACCCCGACATCATCGATGTCGTTTCGCCTGAGCTGGAGAAGGCCTTCCCGAATCTCAAGGTTGAATGGTTCCAGGGTGGCACCGAGCAGGTGACGGCCAAGATGGCCGCTGAGATCGAGGCGGGCAAGATCGGCGCAGACGTGCTGATGGTTGCGGATCCTTCTTACTACATCTACTTGAAGAAGAACAACCTCCTGCTTCCGTACAAGTCGGTGAACTTCGACGCGGTCGCGGTGGACTCGGACAGCCAGGACTACACCTACACGGGCGTGCGCATTAACAACGTGGTCATCGGCTACAACACCGATCTCGTCTCGGCCGCGGAGGCCCCGAAGTCCTTCCGCGAACTGACGGATCCCAAGTGGAAGGACCAGGTGGTGTTCGTCGATCCGACCCAGTCTGGCACTGCTCTCGTTTCCACGTATGCGCTGGCGCAGAAGTACGGTTGGGAGTACTGGGAGCAGATGCGTGATAACGGCGCGGTCAACGGCGGCGGTAACTCTTCCGTCGAGACCAAGCTGGCCACTGGTGAGTTCAAGGTAGCCATCATCCTTGAGGAAAACCTGCTCAAGATCAAGGATCGTGGCGAACCTGTTGAGATCGTTTATCCCGAGGATGGTTGCGTCATTATCCCGTCGCCCATCGGGATCCTGAGCACCACGCAGAATCCGGAGGCTGCGAAGGCCGTCGTCGACTGGTGGCTTTCCCAGGAGGGTCAGCAGGCCATCACGATCGGTTGGATGCACTCGGTGCGCACGGACGTGGATCCGCCCAAGGGCGCGAGGCCGCTCGCCGAGTTCAATGCGAACTCGATGAAGGTGGACTGGGCAGATCTGGCCGAAACCTCGGGTGCGGTTAAGGACAAGTTCCTCCAGATCATGGGGTCTAACTAGTATGCGGCTGCGGTTGGATGCTAAGAGCGTGGCCATCGCCCTGGCGGTGGCCGTGCTCCTCGTCTTCGGCATTTTCCCCATCTGCCTGCTGGTGATCAACAGCTTCATCGTGGACGGCCACGTCAGCCTGGACAACTTCAGGGAGGTCTACCTGAACCGGGCCAACCTGACCGCCGTGTGGAACACCGTGAAGGCTGCGGGGCTGACGATGATCATCGGTACGGTGATGTCGTTTCCGCTGGCGTGGCTGGTGGGCCGTACCGACCTGCCGTTCAAGAAGCTCTTCCGAATGTTGATCATCATCCCGTATATGATCCCGCCCTTCGTCGGGGCCATCGCCTGGACCTACCTGGCGAACCCGCGCATCGGGTACCTGAACCAGTGGATCCGGGCGCTGGTCCCGGGCATCGAGCAGGGGCCGCTCAACATCTACACGATGGGCGGTCTGGTCTGGGTGCTCGTGCTGTTCTACTTCCCGTTCTCCTTCCTGTCGATCAGCCGGGCTCTGGAGAAGATGGACCCGTCGCTCGAGGAGGCGGCCCGCATCTCCGGTGCCAACCCGCTGCGGGCGCTGTGGGACATCACCCTGCCGCTCACGGCGCCGGCGATTGCCGCCGGTGCGTTGCTGGTCTTCGTCGCCGCATCTTCCTGCTTCGGTATTCCGTCGATCATCGGCACGCAGGGCCGACTCCAGGTGGTGACCACCCGGATCGTCAGCTACGTCTACGTGGGCACTCCGGATGCGATGCACGAAGCCACCGCCCTCGCCGTAGTGCTCCTGCTTCTGTCCACCGTGGTGCTTTGGTTCTCCAACTGGTACCTGTCGAAGCGGGAGTACTTCACGCTGGGCGGCAAGTCGACCCATCCCGTGGTCGTTGAGCTGGGGCGGTGGAAGTGGCCGCTGGTGGTCGTCTTCTCCATCGTCTGCTTCATCTTCGCCATCCTGCCGGTTCTGGCCCTGGTGATGACGAGCCTGGTCAAGACGATGGGCAAGGGGTTCGCCTTCAACAACCTCTCGCTGGATCCCTGGCGGGCGGTTCTGGCCGACGACGACACCTGGCGGACGCTGCGCACATCGGTGCTCGCCGCACTGCTCGCCGCCACGGGCGGCACGCTGGTCGGCCTGCTCGTCGCCTACCTGAAGGTGAAGACCCGGATGCGCTTCCGGACCATTCCGGACTTCCTGACCACCTTCTGCAACGCCACGCCGGGCATCGTGCTGGCCCTGGGTATGATCCTGGCCTTCTCGGGCAAGTACGGGCTGAACCTCTACGGCACGTTCTGGATCCTGGTGGTCGCCTACTTCGTGCGTCACCTTGCCTACGCGGTGCGGCAGGCTGCCGCAGCCCTGGAGCAGGTGCACCCCTCCCTGGAGGAGGCGGCGCTCTCCAGCGGCGCCACCTGGCTAAGGCTGTTTAAGGACGTGACGATTCCGCTGATCGCCCCCTCGGTGATCGGCAGCTGGTTCCTGGTGTTCATGCCGTCGTTCTACGAACTGACCATGTCGGTGATGCTGTACAGCAGCAAGGCGACGCCGGTTGGTTACCATCTGTACCATCTGAGTTCGTTCGCGTCACCCCAGTCTGCCGCCGTGCTCTCGGTGCTGATCCTGATCCTGGTGTTGATCGGGAACTTGCTGATGTACTGGCTGAGCCGGGGCAAGGTGAGTCTATAAGTCTTGGGAGGCACCCGCGGGGGTGCCTCCCTTCATTTGCCCTTGGCCGACGCACGGCCCCCCATGGCGGACAACGAAGTTCCCGCCAGT
This sequence comes from Symbiobacterium sp., assembly GCF_040797425.1. Taxonomy (NCBI): domain Bacteria; kingdom Bacillati; phylum Bacillota; class Clostridia; order Eubacteriales; family Symbiobacteriaceae; genus Symbiobacterium; species Symbiobacterium sp. The sequence goes on from NZ_JBFNEH010000103.1 coordinate 4,058, forward strand.
CTGCGCGGCGCCGGGTTGATGGGCTGCGCCGCCCGTGCCCGGTGTGGCTGGCGGCTTGGGGGGCCGGGGCAACGCCCGCACCCGGTGCGGCCGGCGGCGAGTCTCCCAAGCGTTGACACAGCGTGTTCCGCATGGCTGTAGGGTTTCGGGCGGGGGTTGGAAGCCTGCTGCGGTGGGGGGTTGCCTGTGTGAAGGCTTGTGAGGGTGGGTCGAGGCGAGGGCTGTCGAGGCTGCGTGGGACGGGATGGC
>NZ_JBFNEH010000104.1:0-3945 GCF_040797425.1 Symbiobacterium sp.
TCCAACTGCACCCGCTCAGTCCGTGATGGCCCCGCCCTCCGGGCCGCCCCCGCCGCCTGAGCGCATGTCCAGTACCTCGACCCGGCGGACAACCCGGTTGTTCTCAGGGCGCGTGTCGCCGGGGTAGTCGATCTCGGCGATGATCTCCCACACCCCGGCAGCTAGCCCCGGAATGGTTCCCGGCCTGGCGGTGCAGCAGGCACCGTGCTGGATGGTCACCTCCCGCCAGGCCCCAGCCGGCGGCGACCCTCCTGCCGCCGGCCGCGCCCACAGCCGGAGCGGCACCCGGATCTGACTGCGGCCCAGGTTGTTCCGGTAGTCCAGGTAAATGCCCACTTCGAACGGTTTCCCCGCTTCCGCCATCTCCGGCGTCATCAGGCCCACCACCGCCGGATCATCCACAACCTGCTGCTCGGGGCGGTTGTAGGCGAAGGTGAGGACGTTGTTGGCCAGCCCTCCCTCCGGGCCGGGCTCCCCCTCCCGCTCGACCACCTCGGCCACCGCACCGGCGCAGCTCTTCTCGGCGGGAAGTCCCAGCGCCGCCCCAATCGCCCGGGCCAGGGCAACCTTGGGGTTTGCGGTGTGAGCAGCACTCAGGGCATAGACCGAGGGCAGGTCGATCACGCCGACGATCTCGCCCTCCTCCGGGTCACCCTCGACGGCACTCACCGTCACCGTGACGGTGTGGGGCTGCTGCGGTGCGAGGCTTGGCGGGAGGGGCGTCTCCCCCAGGCTGCGGACCAGCCGCCCGTTCTGGTCGGTCAGGAACCACTGCACCGCCACCGCCTCGCAGAGTTCCCCGAGGGTGCGTGAGGTCAACTCCAACTGCACCCGGGCCTGCACCGACACCGGAGCGCCCGGGACCAGCACCACCGGCTCGGGACTGTCGAGCCAGCGCAGGTCGTATGCCTCCCCGACCCGGTAGGCCACAAGGCGTCCGGAGGGCTCCCCGTTCCAGTAGAAGTTGTAGCCTGTGATCAGGAGTCCGTCCACGAAGACGGGGTCGATGCCCACGCCTGCGAACTGCGAAAAGTTGAAGGGACCATCGGCCGGCCGTTCGCCGTCGTGCAGGAGCAGGAAGCGGTTGGTGGGCGCCTTGTCGGTCGGGCGGATCAGGGCCGGGCGGGGATCGCCGCCGGCCGCGTTGCCGGTGTCCAGGGAGTACGTGTACAGGTACCCGTTCACGTCGCCGAACAGGAGCGCCCCCCGGCCCACCAGCGCCAGCGGGGCGGTGTTCATGGACGCCTTCTCCCCGTTCAGCCTGTCCGCCGGGCCGAACTTGCGGAACCACTTCACCTGGCCGTCCGGCCCCACCGCCACCACCGCGCCGTCGTTACCGGTACGGCCGCTCCGCAGGTCCGCGCCGGTGTCGGTGTAGTTGCGCAGGGTGATGTACAGGTGGGTCTCCGGGCCGTCGGGGCCCTGACGGACCTCAACCGCGGGCTCGGTGTTGGTGAATGCGGCCCTGGCGCCGATGAGAGCAGGGAGGTTGATGGAGTAGCTGGGCCAGTTCGTGGGTTTGCTTCCCAACTCTAGTTCCGTTCCCCACAACCTGCCACTCGTGTCAAGCCAGTACACACTGCTCCCGTCAGAGGTGAAGTTCCCGGCGAACCCAGCGGCGCCGTCAACTGTCCAGACCCGGTACGGACGGTAGTCGTTCGCGCGATCCAGCGCCAGACGGATGGCCCGTCCACCCTCGAATCCGTCCGTGCCGATCACGAAGCTGGGGTTCTCGCCATGGGGCAGGGCCATGACCGCCGACGGGGTGATGAAGCCGCCGAAGCCGCCCTCGTCTTGCTTGGTCGCCGGTGCCTCATAGGCCTGCCGTCGCACGGACCTGCCCGGCCTGTCCAGTTCCTGGACCACCCAGACCTTACCGAAGTCGCGTGGGCATAGAGGCCGCCCATCGGAGCGGTTTTTCTCATCTTCGTAGTTCGGCCGGTCAGCCACAACCACGATGTCTCGTCCCTGGTCGTGGATCACCAGCGGCGAACCGACAATCGGACAGCCCAGGTCTAGTTCGGCCCGACGAAACCACCCTTCCCTTGTGTGATAAGCCCACAGCCAGCCATACCCCGTGCCAAAGTACAGAACCTCTGTCTCCGGGCTGTACGTAGGGCTCGACTGCGGAGGGATCACCTGACCGCCCGGTGGTTGGTGAACTCTAACCTGCGTTCTGGTCGCCCCATCATGGACCGGCGCCAGTTCTCCGATCGGTTTTCGCTGGTCGTCCAGCTCTATCCGCCACAGAAAGGCGCCAGCCGAGTGGAAAACCACGTTGTCGATCACCACGGGCTGTGCGGCACTTGCCCCTAAGGGCTCCGTCTCCCAGTATGTGGTAGACTCAACCAGCCCAGTGGGGTCCGATACAGCCGACGTGCGTTGCGGCGATCCACCCTTGGTGATCCAGTCCCCCGCCAGGCCCTGCGAGGACGACATGAAGGTCAGCCAGACGGCGATCCCAGTTGCAGCCCACCGTCGCCACCTCATCCTCCGGCCCCCCTCAGTACCGTACCGCCCGGTTTTCGAGGTACCAGCTTGGATACTCATACAGGGGGAAGAAGGGCGTGAAGATGTGAACCTGGTAGGTGCCCGACATGGTTCCGTCATCACGTCGGAAAATCGGCTCGGCACCTACCCAGTAGACCTTGGCTCCCATCTGTTCAGCGATAAAACGGACGGGCACCATGGTCCGGTCATTCCGAATTACCGGGGGGGCATCAAGCGGCACTTCCTTCCCGTCTACCACTGCCACTGGATGGTTGATTGTGAGTGTGATTGTGCGCTCCGGTATGCTGACAGTTCGTTCCTCCAAGAGGAAGCGATGCCCGTTGGGGAGATACTCTTCGGGATCAAACAGGTCGGGATAGTCGTACCCGGGAGCAGGGACCGCCTTCATTATCTTGCGGGTTACGGCGGGGAAATGAATCGTTACCCGACGCCCAACTTGGTCCCACGAAACCTCTGCTCCCATCATCTCGCTGATAAAACGAATGGGTACCCGTACCCGGTTAACGGTCGTATCCAAGTAAGCAGGTACGTCAAAGTGCTCCGAGGCATTGCCCTGGTTCAGATAGACGTAGATGTAATCTGGGTTACCGTTGCTAGCCCTGCCGTCGTCCCGAAACAAGCCGGGGTGCGACTTGTCCCTCCAGTACTCGTACTCAATCCCGCGTGCTTCAGCGGCTTTCTCCTCCTCGCTCATCTCCCGCACTTCGGAGATTGAATCCACCGGCTCATATCGACATGGTTTCCAGGTAGTTCGTGACCAACCAAATGACCGGCCGAAAACCTGCCTGATCAACTGCGTGTCGGGTTTTGGGTAGGCATAGACGTGCATCGTCGTGCCACATCCCATCCAGTCCTCTTCCCAGTAATAGGGATATTCCTGCGTCCAGGCAGGCAGCGGATCCCACACCCACCAGTCGTACCGGTCATAAGTCTCCGGGTACTCTCGAAGCACCCGCTCCACTTCCGCTTTCATTCGCTCGGACATGCCTTCGGGCGGAGGCGGCGGCGTCCACCCGTCCGGCCAGCCCGGACCCGGCTCATAGTTCTCGTCTGGGTACTGCGCAATCTCCAGACGCGTTTCCTGCTCGGCCCCCACGTTTGCAGGCACGTGCGTGAGCAGCATCGCCAATAACAGCCAGGTGAGATGCTTGGTGATCCCTGTGCGTCCTCGATGCATCCGCACTTCTCTCCCCCACTGTGTGCTTCTCACATAACCAATACGAAACCCCCTGGAGGCGGGTTCTCCCGGGGGCTATCGCTACGAGATAAATCGACCGGGGCCAAGAAGGCGTTGCGGTGCCCAGGCAGCAGCTTGTCGAGCCGGACCAAGAGACGAACAGCGTCGAGCTCCTTGTTGGAGCCGGGGTCACGGAGGCACAGATGCGCTGTCTCGCGAACCCTCGAGCATCCTTGATCCTGCCGAGTGCAGCGAAC
>NZ_JBFNEH010000105.1:0-3838 GCF_040797425.1 Symbiobacterium sp.
GTTCGATTACGTGGCACCCCGGACCGTCTCCGAGGCGGTGGACCTGCTCCGGCAGTATGGATACGATGCCAAGGTCATTGCCGGGGGACCGAGCCTGATTCCCATGATGCGCTTTCGCATGGCGCAGCCCAGGGTCCTGGTGGACATCGGGAAGATCGCCGAGCTGGACTACCTGAAGGAAGAGGACGGGTACCTCCGGATCGGGGCCCTGGTCCGGCATTCGACCATGGAGTTCTCCACGCTGATCCAGGACCGGTATCCGCTCCTGGAAAGAAGATGCGAGAGCAAGCGAAACCGCGTGACATCGCAACCATAATCGTGTCCACGAAAGCGGGGCAACTCCATGCCATCATGGGGTCTCAGCGCCCGGAGCACCCCTGCCGGGTCAGACCACGATGGAGGGTTCCCCTACGCCCGCATCGGCAGGATCACCGTGAAGCGGCTTCCCTTCCCCGGCTCACTCTCCGCCGTCACCCTTCCCCCGTGCAGTTCGACCAGGCTGCGGACGATGGCGAGCCCCAGCCCGCTGCCTCCCGTCTCGCGGGTGCGGGCCTCGTCTGCGCGATAGAACCGATCGAACACGTGGGGCAGATCCGCCGGGTCGATGCCGGGGCCGGAATCGATCACGCTCACCCACAACTCGCCCGCCCGCGCCTCCGCTTCCACCAGAACCCGCCCTCCCGGGGGCGTGTAGCGCAGGGCGTTGGTCAACAAGTTGACCAGGATCTGACGCAGCCGGTCGGGATCGGCCACCAGGTGGGGTAGCCCGGGAGGCACGGCCCACTCCAGGTTCACGCCCTTGGCCGCAGCCACCGGTCCCAGGTCCGCCATCAGGCTGCGGAGAACCGCTTCCGGCGAGACGGTGGTCAGGTGCAGCGACAGCCGCCCGACCTCGGCGAGGCTGAGATCGCGCAGGTCGCCCACCAGTCGGTTGAGCCGGATGATCTCGTCCTGAATCGGCAGCAGGGCCTCCGGGGTGAGCTCCACCCTGCCGTCCTGAAGCAGGTCCACGTGGCCCTGCATCACCGCCAGCGGGTGGCGCAGTTCGTGTGCGATGTCGGCCAGGAGCTGGCGCCGCGACCGCTCGTCCGCCTCCAGCCGGTCACACATCCGGTTGAAAGCGGCGGCCAGTTCGGCGATCTCGTCCTGCCCCACGACCGGCACCCGGCGGGAGAGATCCCGCAGATCCAGCTGCGCCGCCGCGTCCCGCAGATCCCGCAGGGGGCGGGTGATCCGGCTTGCCGTAATCACCCCGACCACAGCGGCGCTGCCCAGGGCCGCCAGGCTCCCCCAGATACTCCAGGTCAGCGCCGCCCTCAGGAACCAAGGCACATCCCACGCCATGGGGGCCCCGTGCATGCGGTAGTGCATCGCCCACATGGACGCGTGGAGGCCGAGGTTGGACGTCGCGAAGGCGAGCAGCAGGGCCCCCGCGGCCACCAGGACAAAGGCCCAGATCAGCTTGGCGCGCAGCGACACCCGCGACTCACCCCTTCGGCGGGACCAGCTTGTAGCCCACGCCCTTCACCGTCTGGATCAGTCCGCCATCCCCCAGCTTGCGGCGAAGGTGGCTGATGTGGCTGTCGACCGTGCGCTCGTAGCCTTCGTAGTAGTCCCCGATGGCAGACTCCATGAGCTGGAGCCGGGAATACACCCGGTTGGGGCTGCGGGCGAGCACCGCCAGGAGCTTGAACTCGGTGGGCGTCAGGGGGAGCTCCTCGCCGTTCTTGTAAACCGAGTGCGCCGCGAGGTCGATCAGGAGATCGCCCCACTGAATGACCTCAGGCTCTGCAGGCTCCGAGCGGGTCCGCCGCAGGACGGCGCGGATGCGGGCCGCGAGCTCACGCATGCTGAAGGGCTTGGTCAGGTAATCATCGGCCCCCAGCTCCAGGCCGAGGAGCTTGTCGGCCTCATCGTCCCGGGCGGTCAGCATGATGATCGGCGTGTCATGTCGGCGCCGTACCTCTCGGAGGACATCGACGCCGCTGCGTCCCGGCATCATCCAGTCCAGCACCAGCAGATCGGGCCGCCGGGCCTCCCAGAGGGCCAGCGCCTCCGTGCCCGTGTGCGCCTGGATCGGGACAAATCCTTCGCCCTGCAAGTAATCCGCGATGACCTGGCAGAGGCGGTCATCGTCGTCCGCGATGAGAATCAACGGCCCCGCCATGGTTTGCGCGCCTCCTCCACAGGTTCCCTGGCCGGAGAGATCGTCCGTGGGCCGCTTCGCCGCAGCCTCCTCCATAGCGTCTCCATGATCGCGCAGATGTGTGAAGAAACTGTGTACCGGGCTGGCCCCACCCGCCCGGGAAGCGTCGTGGCCGGCGCGCCGCCGGCCGGCCGCACAGAACCATGAAGGACCAGCGCAGCCCGCGCTGGTCCTCACGTTGCGCTATGTGCCCGGGGCGCGTGGTGCTATGGTTCCCCGCCTTGCCGGGAGCAGGTGGTTTATGTACGGCAGGACAATACAGAGCGCCGCTAACGAGAACGCAATGGTGGCCGCACCTTTCAAGTAGCCGGGCATCATACCCTCGACCAGTTCGTCGGGATAACTCCAGGACGGCCTCGTCATCGCAGCGGCATACAAGAGCGCTCTGGTGATGGCCGACGCGCCAAGCAAACTGCAGCCTGAGAGGAAAAATACGCTGGCCGGCACCCAACCTCCGATCTGCTTCAACAGGATCGCCTCCAAAGCCAGGTTATGGGACCCACCCTGAACCAAATCAGCGCGCCCTCGGATCACGAACCCCAGGGCGCTTCAGCCGCTTGCGGAATCGATGGAGATTCCCATGCCTCAACATCCCGAGGAGTAGTCGGGCGTTCGGTGTCCAACCCGTTCCAGCGTCGCCTTGCCTTCGACCGCCAGTTCCGGGTAGTTGTTGTCGGGAAACAGCCAGGGGGCTCCCACGGGCTTCACCTTGCGGGAGACCTCAACGTAGTTCTGTCCGTCGACATCGATCAGCCGGACCTCGGCCCGCTTCAGCTCCGCCCCGTTCAGCCGGGCCAGCCGCTCTGCCTCCGCAAGGACCCGGGCCTCGTGCCTGTGTGCGGTCCGGCGGATGAGACAGGCCAAGTCCCCGTCATCGGGGATCAGTTCATCCCGCTTCTCTCGGGGTGTTGTGGACCCCCAAGTTCCTTCCACAATCTTTTCGGCCATCCCATAGGAAAGCGTGCCCCGGAACAGGCGGCTAAAGGCCTGCCGGTAGGCCCTCACCTTGATCGCCTTAATCCGCTCCTCCACCTCCTCCGGCGTCAGCGGGACGCAGAGGGGGTCCGCCGCGCACGCCTCCTGCTCCGCCTCCAGCTCCGCGATCTCCTCCTCGATCTGCCTGTTTGCTTCCTCATCACTCAGCACCCGGTCCACCCGCGCCTCGGCTTCCTCCTCCACCGCCGCCGGCAGCAGGTCCACGATCGCCCGGGTCGCGGCCAGGGCAGCCGCATCAGCCGCCGTCCGCAGCTGCTGATGCACGATGTAGACCGTAAGCATCGCCTGCAGGCAGAACGCGAAGAAGGGCGCGGCGAGCGTGGCCCAGAGCAGGGTCAGGGCCGTGGCGCCCCGCTCCTCACGCCAGCATGGCCCGATTGTGCGCATCACAGACACTTCCCGTCCTGCGTCGGCATGGTCACCTTTCGGGTGAAGGTGAACGGAGACTGGAACAGCACGTTGGGGACAACCCCGGTCACTTGCACGGTCACGTCGTCGCCGCTGCAGGCCACGGTCACCGATTGGATCAGCGAACCCGCGACCTTGTCGGCGGTAGACTCAGCAGCACGGGCCCTCTTCGCCCCGGACTCGGGGGGGGGGGGCCCCGCCCCCGCCCGCCCCCCCGGCGGCCCCCCC
>NZ_JBFNEH010000106.1:0-3650 GCF_040797425.1 Symbiobacterium sp.
TTGGCTGGCGAACCGCCATTTCCTCTTGGTACCCACACTTCTCAGTGTAGAGCCCACGAGCCCTTGACAGGCGTTTCGGAGTCGCCTATAATCAGGCCCATCAACGCGATGAAAGAGATGAGTAGGGCCTGAGGTCCCCAAAGCGAGCCGGGGAGGGTGAAAGCCGGCGGTGACCGAGACGGCCTGAACATGGCTCCGGAGCGGCCGGCTGAAGGTTCTGCGGGGCCGCCGGCGGAAGCGCTGGCGGAGGGCCCGCCTGGAACTGAGTAGGCCCGGACGGGAGGCTCCCGTTACTGAGCCAGGATATCGGCCTCTGGCCCGTATCCGCAACGAGGCCCGGCTCGCGTCGGGCGAACAAGGGTGGTACCACGGGGCACAAGCCTCGTCCCTTCGCATGGGGACGAGGTTTTCTGCGTTTTCAGGGAGAGTTGCCGTAAGGAGGAGGTTCCCGGCATGACGAAGTTTTACATCACGACGCCGATCTACTACCCGAGCAGCAAGCTGCACATCGGTCACTCTTACACGACCGTTGCGGCTGACGCGCTGGCGCGCTATCACCGCCGGTTGGGGCACGAGACCTACTTCCTGACCGGGACGGACGAGCATGGGCAGAAGATCGAGCGGGCGGCCCTCGCGCAGGGGAAGACCCCGATCGAGTTCGTCGACGAGATCGTCGCCGGCATCAAGGATCTCTGGGCGGCCCTGCACATCTCGTACGACGACTTCATCCGGACCACGGAACCACGTCACCAGCGGGTCGTCCAGAAGATCTTCAAACAGCTCTACGATCAGGGCGACATCTACAAGTCGTCCTACGAGGGCTGGTACTGCACCCCGTGCGAGACGTTCTGGATCGAGAGCAAGCTGAAGGAGGGCAACCTGTGCCCCGACTGCGGCGGTCCGGTCGAGTGGACCAAGGAGGAGAGCTACTTCTTCCGGCTCTCCAAGTACGCCGACCGGCTGCTGCAGTACATTGAAGAGACCGACTTCATCCAGCCGGCCTCGCGCAAGAACGAGATGATCTCGTTCATCAACCAGGGGCTGGAGGACCTGTGTGTCTCCCGCAGCACCGTGCGCTGGGGCATTCCGGTGCCTTTCGATGAGAAGCAGACCATCTACGTCTGGATCGACGCACTCTCCAACTACATCTCCGCCCTGGGCTGGGGCACCGAAAACGACGAGCTGTACCAAAAGTTCTGGCCGGCCGACGTGCACCTGGTGGGCAAGGAGATCGTGCGGTTCCACACCATCATCTGGCCCTGCATCCTGATGGCCCTCGGCCTCCCGCTGCCCAAGAAGGTCTTCGGCCACGGGTGGCTGCTCTTCGGTGCCCAGGCGGAGAAGATGTCCAAGTCCAAGGGCAACGTCGTCGATCCGTACGTGCTCATTGAGAAGTACGGGATCGATCCGGTGCGGTACTATCTCCTGCGCGAGGTCCCGTTCGGCTCCGACGGCACGTATACCGAAGACGCGCTCGTGCTGCGGACGAACACCGACCTGGCCAACGACCTGGGCAACCTGCTCTCCCGCACCACGCAGATGATCAACAAGTTCAGCGGCGGCCTGGTGCCCGAGCCCGACCCCGAGGCCGACGACCGTGTGCTGGCCACCCTGGCCGAGCAGGTGATCGCCGAGTACCAGGGCGCCATGGATCGGCTGGAGATCTCCAACGCGTTGGTGGCCCTGTGGAAGCTGGTCGACCGGGCGAACAAGTATATCGACGAGCAGGCACCGTGGGCGCTGGCCCGGGACGCCGCCAAGGCGGGACAGCTCCGCAGCGTGCTCTACAGCCTGGCCGAGTCGCTGCGCATCCTGGCGGTGGCGCTCACGCCCTTCCTGGTCCAGACGCCCGAGCGCATCTGGGAGCAACTGGGCCTCGATCCGGCGCAGGTGCGCACGCTCCCCTGGGAGGAGGCGATCGCCTGGGGCGGCCTGAAGCCCGGCACGGTGATCCGCCGCGGCGCGCCGCTGTTCCCGCGGATTGAAGTCCCCAAGGCAGAGGCGAAGCCGGCTGTCGAGTCTGCACCCGCAACGGCGCCCCAGCCGGCCGCCGGGGCTCCCGCGCAGCCGGAGGCCGGGGCGGCAAGCACTCAGCCGGCCCGGCCGGACGCCGGGGCCGCGGGAGCCGGGCCGGGTCCGGTGGAGGGTGTGGCGCAGATCGAGTACGACGACTTCGCGAAAGTGGACCTGCGGGTGGCGGAGATCATCGCGGCGGAGCGCATCCCCAAGGCTGACCGGCTGCTCAAGCTGCAGCTGGCGGTGGGTGAGGAGCGCCGGCAGATCGTCTCGGGTATCGCCCAGTACTACGCCCCCGAGGAGCTGATCGGGAAGCGCATCATCCTGGTCAGCAACCTGAAGCCGAAGAAGCTCCGCGGGGTGGAGTCGCACGGCATGCTGCTGGCTGCAACCGCCGAGGACGGCCGCCTGAGCCTGGTCACCCTGGACAAGCCGGACTTCCCCACCGGCATGCGCGTGAAATAAGCAGAGCCGCATCTCCCCGGGCGCCCCTTCGGACGCCCGGGGAGACCGCCGCAGAGAGGGAGAAACCGCATGTTGTTCAACACCCATTCGCACGTGGATACGGGGCGTCAGTTTGCCGCAGACCGCGACGAGGTCGTGGAGCGGGCGCGCCAGATGGGCGTGAGCCAGCTGATGGTCATTGGCTTCGAGCGGGCGCTGATCCCGGTCACCCTGGCGTTCGCAGAGCGCCACGACTGGGTTTGGGCCGCCGTGGGCATCCACCCGACCAGCGCCTTGGAGTGGGGGCCCGACGCGGAGCGGGAGCTGCGGGAGGCGGCGCGTCACCCAAAGGTGAAGGCCATCGGCGAGGTGGGGCTCGACTACTACTGGAAGGACGAGGCGCCTTTCGACGTGCAGCGCCAGGTGTTCCGGCAGCAGATCCGCCTGGCCCGGGAGCTGAACCTGCCGCTGGTGATCCACGACCGGGACGCGCACGAAGACGTGGTGCGCATCCTCGAGGAGGAGGGCGCGGGCGAGGTCGGCGGGATCATGCACTGCTTCTCCGCCGACTGGTCGATTGCCGAGCGCTGCCTGGCCATGAACTTCTACATTGGCATCGGCGGTACTGTGACGTATAAGAACAACCCGGTCGGTCGGGACGTCGCCTGCCGCCTTCCTCTGGACCGCATCGTGCTGGAGACGGACGACCCGTACCTTGCGCCGATGCCTTACCGGGGGAAGCGGAACGAGCCCGGCTACGTGCGCTACGTGGCGGAGTTTCTGGCCGAGCTGCGAGGAACCACGTTTGAGGCGATCGCCGCGGCCACGAGTGCCAACGCGCGGCGGGTGCTGCGGTTGGATGAAGCGTAGCGGCCGGGTCGCCGGCAGCCAGGAGCGCACACACCCGGGGGCCCGGTGGTGGGCGTCCGGGTGCGTGACAGCACGGTGAAGCGGCAGGGCGGTTGGAGTCCAGGCTCTGACCGCCCAGAATGACGAATTCGGGACAGTTGACGCCGGCAGGGCGGGCTGCTAAAATACAATCTCGCCGCCACACGACGGCGGCGTGCTCGGCGGAAATCGCCGGCTGGATGCAACTGGACGGTTGACACGAAGCCGAGTACTTGATAAACTGGTGAAGCTGTCGCCTGACGGCAGCGGATCTCGAACCTTGAAAACTAAACAGTGCAGAG
>NZ_JBFNEH010000107.1:0-3543 GCF_040797425.1 Symbiobacterium sp.
GGGGCGCGAATCACCATCGGCACCGACCAGGCGCCGTTGGAGCGATAGCGCATCTTGGCCGCCTCGGAGACGATCTGGTTCATGGCCGGGAAGATGAAGTCTGCGAACTGGATCTCGCAGACCGGCTTGGTGCCGTAGAGCGCCGCCCCGATGCCCACCCCCACGATGGCTGACTCGGCGAGCGGCGAGTCCTGCACCCGCTCCGGGCCGAACTCGTCGTAAAGCCCCAGGGTGGCGCCAAACACGCCGCCCTTCTTGCCCACGTCCTCCCCCACGATCCAGACGTCGGGATCGCGCCGCATCTCGGCCCGCAGCGTCTCGCGGATGGCCTCCACCAGGTTCATGACCGCCATGGCCTACCCCTCCTTGTACACGTGGCGCAGTGCGTCTTCCGGAGCGGCGTAGGGCTGGGCCTCGGCCCACTCGGTGGCGTCATCCACCGCGGCCGCCACCCGGCGCTCCAGCGCCTCCTCGCCCGCCTCGTCCAGCAGCCGGTGCTCCCGCAGGTAGGTGCGGATGCGCACGAGGGGGTCGCGCTCCCGCACTGCTGCAATCTCCTCGGGCGTGCGGTAGCGCCGCTGGTCGTCGTCCGACGAGTGCGAGGTGAGCCGAATGCAGCGCGCCTCGATCAGCGTGGGCCCCTCGCCGCGCCGTGCGCGCTCGTGGGCGGCCTTCACCGCCTCGTAGACGGCCAGCAGATCCGTGCCGTCCACCTCGATGCCCGGGAAGCCGTAGCCCTGGCCGCGGGCCGCCACCGAACCGCCGGCCACCTGCCGGTCCAGCGGCACCGAAATGGCGTACTCGTTGTTCTGCACCAGGAAAATCACGGGGAGCTTGTGCAGCCCGGCCCAGTTCAGGGCCTCGTGGAAGTCGCCCTGGTTGGACGAGCCCTCGCCGCAGGCGGTGTAGACCACCACGTCGTCACCCCGCATCCGGGCCGCCTGGGCGATGCCCACCGCGTGGAGCAGCTGGGTGGTGACGGGGCTGGAGCCCGACACGATGTTCAGCCGCCGGTGCCCCCAGTGCGACGGCATCTGCCGGCCGCCCGAGGCCGGGTCGGCCCCCCGGGCGAAGGCGCTCAGCATCACCTCCCGGGGGGTCACCCCCGCCACGAGGTTGACGCCCAGGTCGCGGTAATAGGGGACGAACCAGTCCTGCCGCGGGCGGAAGGCGTAGGCCGCCCCCACCTGTGCGGCCTCCTGCCCCTGCGGCGAGATGACGAACGGGATCTTGCCCGACCGCTGCAAGAGCCAGAGCCGTTCGTCCAGCCGCCGGGTGAGCAGCATGTAGTAGAACATGTCGACCACCTGCTCCCCGGTCAGGCCCAGAGCGGTGTGACGGGCCGTCGTCGCCTCCATCATGCTCTCCCCTCCTCTGTAAGTCACCTCCGGCGCCGGGCGCTCACAGGTGGATGGCTCGCCCCTCCACCGCCATTGCCGCCTCGCCGAAGATCTCCGCGAGGGCCGGGTGGGGCCGGAGCACCTGGCCGACCTCCCAGGCCGTGGCGTTGAGCAGCATCGCCAGCCCGGCCTCCGCGATGAGGTTGGTGGCCTCCGGACCGATGACGTGCACCCCCAGCACGTCGCCCGTGCGCGCGTCGGCCACGATCTTGGCAAAGCCGTCCACGGAGCCCTCGACCAGGGCCTTGCCGATGCCCCGCCAGGGGAACTTGCCCACCCGCACCGGGTAGCCCAGGGCGCGGGCCTGCGACTCGGTGTACCCCACGGAGGCCACCTCCGGCCGGGTGTACACGCACCGGGGCACCCGCTCCGGCGCGAAAGGCTCCGGCGACCGCCCGGCGATGTGCTCCATGGCGATGACCCCCTGGTGGGCCGCCACGTGGGCCAGGCCGCCGCCGGCCACGTCGCCGATCGCGTAGATGGCCGGGTCGCCGGTCCGGCCGAAGCCGTCCACCTGGATAAAACCGGCCCGGTCGTACTCCACCTGCTCCCGGTTCTCCAAGCCGAAGCCGCGGGTGACCGGCTCCCGCCCCACGGCCAGGAGCAGCGCCGCGGCGGTGAACTCCCGGACCTCCTCTCCCACCCGGGCCTGCAGCCGTACCCGGCCGCCCTCCACCCGCACCGACCCGGGCTCCACCCGCGCCCCGGTGACGATCGCCACCTCGCGCCGGGTCATCAGCCTATGCAGTTCGGCAGCCACCTCGTCATCCTCGGCGGGCAGGATGCGGTCCAGGAACTCCAGCACGGTCACCCGCACCCCGAAGTCGGCGTAGAGGCTTGCCCACTCCATGCCGATCGGCCCCGCGCCCAGGATGAGCACCGACTCGGGCAGGTCGGGCCGGGCGAGCGCGTCGTCGGAGGTCATGACGTATGTACCGTCCACGGGGATGGAGAGGGTCTTGGGTTGCGAGCCGGTGGCGATGATCACCTTGCCGAACTCCAGCAGTTCCTGCCGGTCGCCCGCCGTCACCGACACGAGGCCGTTCGGCGAGAAGATCGAGGGCGGAACCAGCGCACCGAAGCCGTGGAAGACGGTGACGCCGTTCTTCCGGAGCAGCCCCTGCACGCCCTTGTGCAGGCTCTCGACGACCTTCGCCGTGCGCGCCCGCACGCCGGCGAAGTCGAGGGACACCCCCTCCGCCTGAATGCCGAACTCCGTCGACCGGCGCATGGCGTGCAGCAACTCTGCGCTGCGCAGGTAGGACTTGGTGGGGATGCAGCCCCGGTGCAGGCAGGTGCCGCCCACCCTGTCCCGCTCCACCAGGGCCACCTTCAGCCCCAGCTGGGCGCCGCGGATGGCCGCGACGTACCCGCCGGTCCCTCCTCCCAACACCACCACATCGTAGGCGTGAGACATGGCGGACAGAGCCTCCCCTCGCTGGCCCTGTTTGAGCCAAACGTACGAATTGTCATATGCAACTTCCGTGCCATCGAGTCGCACTGGCAGCAATCCCCCGGGCGCCGGCCTGTGTCTGCACTTGCTTGCAACACCTTGCAATCAGGTGCAGGCAGGGGCGTGCAGGGGCACCGCGGCCACAGCGGGGGTCCCTCGACCGCCGCAGGACCGCCACTGTGGCAGCCACGGTTCCCCCAGTCGCCGCAGGGCCACCTCTCGCGGTGTCAGTGGGTGCTGGTGCATGTCGCCATAGATCTAGTCAATTAGTCGCATTTGTTAGATCAATTAGTACGATCTCAAGGTGCGTGCTATGGTGATTTTGGTAGCACTTTTGTACTAACGGGGCTCACCGCCCCGCCGCGGGAGGTTTGAGGAAGCCGTGAAGGCGAAGGTGGCGATCAACGGCTTCGGGCGCATCGGCCGCATGGTCTGCCGCAGGCTGCTGGGCCACCCTCACCTGGAAGTGGCGGCCGTCAACGCCTCGTACGACGCTCGCACCCTGGCCCATCTGCTCAGGTACGACACGGTGCACGGGAAGCTCGGCGCCCGGGTGGAAGCGGGCGAGGGCGAGATCCGGGTGGACGGGCACCCGATCCGACTGGTGTCGCAGCGGGATCCGTCCAGGCTCCCCTGGCGGGAACTGGGCATCGACATCGTGATCGAGGCCACGGGCAAGCACAAGGAGCG
>NZ_JBFNEH010000108.1:0-3497 GCF_040797425.1 Symbiobacterium sp.
ACGCCCCCGCCGCCTCCGGAGGGGATGTCGGAGCGGATGCGGGCAGAGGTGGAGCGGTTGCTTGCTGAGCGGCCGGAGAGATACGAACGGTATGACTGGTGGGTCTGGCACCCGCTGCCGGATTGGACCCAGGAGTATCCCTGGTTCTGGCGTGAGGACTGGATGGTCTGTGGTACAACGATGCACGTGTACGCGTACCCGGTCCCGGATACGCAGCTGATCACCAAGGAGTTCGGTCGATCTTATGGTTGGACGCGGCTGTATCTGAAGCCGTGTCGGTATGAACCCATTCAGTCCATTACTGAGACCCGTGAACTCAGTGAGGAGGAGAAGCTGGCTGAGGGTCGAGGTATCGAGTACGAGTACTGGATGGACAAGTCACACGCCGGATTAGGCCGGGATTACGGTTACCGACACAACGGTAGCCCTGACGAGATCTTTCTTTTCCTGAATTTCGGAAACGCGAGCAGCCATTTCGATACGCCGGCCTACCTGGATACCACGGTGAACCGGGTTCGCGTGCCCGTCCGGTTTGTCAGCGAGATGATGGGTGCCCAGGTCTCCTGGGACCAGGACAATCGACGAGTCACGATCTACTTCCCTGCAGTCAGCCGCGAGGTGATGAAGGCCGTTCCCGCTCCGGGCTACGACTATCCAGACCTGATCCACCCCGAAACGCACTTGCCGGATCCATACCGTTTCCGCCTCGAAAAGCGACTGATCAGCATGCCCGAGCGGACGATCGTGCTGACCGTTGATCACCCGACAGCCATCGTGGACGGGCGGGAAGTCCCGCTTGATGCCCCGCCCGTAATCCGAAACGACCGGACCATGGTCCCTGTGCGGTTCATCGCCGAGCAGATGGGGGCCAAGGTGTACTGGGTTGGGGCGAATCCCATATTCCGCCTTGCCGATGGGACCCTTTCGGGTTCTTACCAGGTCCATATTTTCACGCCGTTCTTCCCTCTCTTCGAGTACCCGAGCTGGTATCTCGAGAACCGAGCTGTGCGGTACTGAAGGGAGTGAGTGGCTCATGAGATGGCCACGGTGGTTGGCGGGTGTTGTGTTAGCCTGCACGGCTGTCTTGATTGCCACGTCCAAGGCCAGGGCCAGTAACTGGATTACCAAAGGCGGCTCCCTACAGCGCATGTCTGTGGAGACCGGTGCTCACGGCTTGATCGAGCTGGTACCGTACTGGGAAACTCCATCAGTGGGTGAAAGCGCTACGCAACCGGTCGTCATCGATCGGGTCATCTATCACTTAGCTGGCGACTATCTCTGGCGGGTGACGTTGGACGGCGCCAACCGCCCGATTGCAGAACCCGAGAGGATACGCGATGTAGCAAAGGACGATTTCATCAGGTTTAACCGGACGCCCGACGGTCAGTTCATCGCACCGCAGTCTAGCCCTACCTACAGCCCTGACACCGGAGTTCTCTACTTCGGCACCGGGTACGGCTGGCTCTGGGCGTATCACACCATAGAAGGTTGGGCAAGGCCGGCAGAGTTGAGCTTGGGTTGCCCCGTTGTCGGATCTCCGCTGGTGATCCACGACAACGGTCGGGACATCGTGGTCGTGGCGGACCGGCCCAACTACCCCGGCGAGGAAAACCGGCCAGAAGGACGACCGCTGTGTCCCCGCTCCCATGGCAAGGTCTGGGTGGTCCAGGGACTGGATCAACTGAACGGTTCCGTACACAGACAGGTCTACGAGAGCGTAACGAACAAGCAAGATGTAGCAGGGTTCGGAGGCTTTATCACTCCGTCTGCCGTGATGGCCCCGTTCCATGGAGAAGACCCCAGCTTTGTCATCGGCACCGATGGCTTTCAGGGAGGGCGCGCACTGCGGCTTGCCCTGGACCGGAGTAGCAATTACAGGCCCTATCGTGTCTGGACTGTTGACAGCACTGCGGGATTCGCCGGCAACTTCACCTCAGACGGTACCCACGCGTACTGGTTGGACACCCGAGGGCGCCTCTGGGGTGCCAATCTGCATCACGGGCTGGAGCCTGCCGGCTGGAAAGGGCACATGATCGATGTCCCCACCCTCATCGGCGCCAAGGCCGCGTTCACCAACACTGAACCCGCGGTGGAGGTCCGCCAGACCCCGGACGGCCCCGAAACCCACCTCTACGTTACCCTGCGCAACTACAGCGACACCGGGGCCGGCCTCCGGGACGGCCCCACCGGCAGCGACGGCGCCGTGGTGGCCATCGGCCCCAGCGGCGAGCTCAAGTGGTATCGCAAGTTCGGCCCTGCTGACCGGCTCGACGGGCGGATGGCCTCCCTCAACACCGCCCCCCTCGCCCTGGTCAGCCGCGGGGCGCTCCTCTTCGGCGACGTGAACGGCTTCTTCTACAGCTACTCCCTGGACAACGGCAACCCCGGCGGCGGCTCCGCCCGGGCGGCGCTGATCCACCCGGACAGCCGTACCCCCGTCGACCGGCTGTTCCTGCTGAAGGCTGGGGAGCGGCCCAACGTCGGCCCGTACAACTTCTCCCAGGTCTCCGGCGTCGGCGTCGATCCGGCCTTCGCCCACGGCCTGCTGCTGGTCGGCGTCAACTTCGAGACCGACGGCGGAACCTCCGGCCGCCTGGTGGCCTTCCGGACGGGGGAGAGCTACGACCTGCGGTGGCTGGATGCGCCCGCTCCGCTGGAACTGACCCCGGGCACGCCGGTTTCGCTGGAGCCGCGGCTGCAGCTGGAGATGACCACGCGCACCCTCGCAGCCCTCTGCCCGGGCCTCTGGACCGTGCGCTGGTTCCTGACGGACGCGGACGGCCAACTGGTCCGCCCGCTGGGGGAGGTGCCGCTGCCGGGAGAGCTGGGGCCGCAGCAGCCCTATCCGGTGCCGCTCACGGTGACCCTGGCCGAGGGGGACCGGGCCGAGGGCTGGATTGTCGGGGTCATCGACCTGCCCACCGTGTACGCCCTGAGCACCGCTCACACGTCCAACCCCAAGGTCGCCCTGGCCAGGGGGATCGCCGGGGCGCAGGGGCTGCCGGCGGAGAAGACCTGCGCCGGCGCGGTGGCCGAAGTGGTCGAGCGGGAGGGGGAGCCCGGCCCCGAGGGCGGGCTGGCCAACAACGTGCTCATCGTGCCCTACGCGATCCGGCAGCCCGCGGCGGTCGTGGTCGACGACCCGTCGGTGGTGGACCTGGCCGTGCCGTCGATGGCCGACGCGGGCCGGCCGTTCGAGGTGGGGATCTACCTCGGCTACCAGAACAACCTCGGTCGCAGCGCGATCCAGGTGCCGCTCCGGCTATGGGCACGGCCGGAGTCCGGCGGGTCGGCGCCGGCCGGGGGATGGCAGACGGTGACCATCGACCGGATGCCCTGCTGCACCCTCAAGACGGGCACGATCCCGGGGCTGAGCGCGGGCACCTGGGAGATCGTCGCCGAGATCGACTACCCGGAGGACACCCGGCCGGAGAACAACCGCGTGATCCGCCGGGTGGAGGTGCTCTCGTCCAAGCCTGTGGAGGTGGGCGGCCCGG
>NZ_JBFNEH010000109.1:0-3454 GCF_040797425.1 Symbiobacterium sp.
GCTCTATCCCCTGAGCTACAGGCGCCTGTATAGCACAGGTTAGTTTAGCACAGGGCAGACCGCAGCACAAGTAGCGAGGTGGCGGCACTGCAGGGGCCGGCTCCCACGCAAGAGTAAAAAAGGACGAAGAGGTTTCGCCCTTGAGTCAAACGGTGTGGAGCGGGTGAAGGGAATCGAACCCTCGTCGCCAGCTTGGAAGGCTGGAGCTTTACCACTAAGCTACACCCGCACTTGTGTGCCGGCCCCTGCGCGAGCCAGAAATGGTCGGGGTGACAGGATTTGAACCTGCGACATCCTGCTCCCAAAGCAGGCGCGCTACCAGACTGCGCCACACCCCGACGATCCCGCAACAGAGAGTATAGCAAAACGCCCTGCCCGTTGTCAAAAGCTAAATGCTGGAGGATGGCCGCCAGGCCGAGGCGCGCACATGCGGTCACCCCGTCAGGGTGGAACGCCCGGGAGCGCCGGACCCGGGCGGGCGGGTGCGGCGACGCGCCTAAGCGTGGTCGTCGCGCAGAAACACGTAGCGGGCCACCACGCGCCCTCCCTCCACCTCCAGCACGGCGCAGGAGGGCGGATCGCCGTAGCGCCTGGGCATGCTCAGCGAGCCCGGGTTGAGCAGGAGCACGCCGTGGGCCTCTTCCAGGAAGGGGATGTGCGTGTGGCCGAAAATCGCCACCCGCACCCCCAGTTCCCGGGCCCGGTAGAGGAGCCGCTGCGGACCCGACTTCACCCCGTGCCGGTGGCCGTGGACCAGGAGCAGCCGCACCTGCTCCAGTTCCAGCAGCAGCTCGTCCGGCTCCGTCAGGGGGAAGTCACAGTTGCCGGCCACGGCCCGGACATGGGCCGGATCGACACCGAGGTCGCCGGCGATCCGGGCGGCGTCGGCCAGGTGGTCCCCGGCATGCAAGAGCCAGTCGAGCTGGCCGCACCGCTCCCGCATGGCCGCGACGTGTAGGAACCGGTGGTGGCTGTCGCTCACAACGCCGATCCGCAGCACGCTACTCCTCCTCCAACAGCGCCGGTAACCGCTTGAGGCATTTGGCCAGGGACTGGGACCGATGGCTCATGGCGTTCTTCTCTTCCAGGGAGAGTTCCGCCACAGTCCGACCATCGGGCAGTTCGAAGATCGGGTCGTAGCCGAAGCCGCCGGTGCCGCGGGGAGCCTCCGCCAGGCGGCCCTCCCACTCGCCCCGGAACAGCTCCCACCGCCCGGAGGGGAGCACCACGGCGATGACCGACACATACCGCGCCCCCCGGCGGTCAGCGGGCACGCCCTCCATCCGGGCGAGCAGGTGCCGGAGCCGGTCCTCGTCGCTGCCCGGGACCCACCGGGCGGAGCGCACGCCAGGCTCGCCGCCGAGCGCATCCACGCAGATGCCTGCGTCCTCCGCCAGGGCCGGAAGACCGGTGGCCGCCACCGCGGCCCGGGCCTTGATCAGGGCATTCTCCTCGAACGTAGTGCCCGTCTCGGCCACCTCCGGTGCATGGGGATCGAGCCCCACCACCTCGATACCGTGACCCTCTAGCAGGGCCCGAAACTCCCGCACCTTCCCCGGGTTCTTCGTCGCCAGTACGATCCGCTTCTCCGACAAGTCCAAGACCTCCTGTCCCAGGGTTCCGAGGCGCCCTGCTCCCGTGCGGCGGCCTCGCCACTCTCCCCTCTGGCGGGCAGAGACGAGCCTGCGGGCCGCTGAGACGGCTGCTACCCTCGCCGTGGCGCCGAACAACATGCCCGTATTCGGCAGACATCCAGCTTTCTCCTCCGGTTTGTCTGTGGCGGTCAACACTGAATCCGCGTCGCAGTGGCGATTCCCCCCGGCCAGAGTCGCTCCGCCACCTCGAGGAAGCGGTTCGGGTCGCCGGTGGTGAAAGCGCGGCGCTCTCCCGGCGCCGGACCCGGATTGCGCAGGCCACAACTGACGAGAAGGTCTGCCACCTGCCGCGCTGTCGCCCAACCAGGATCCACCAATCGGATGGCGGGGCCCACCACATCGGCGATCACCGCCGCCATGTGGGGGAAGTGTGTGCAACCGAGCACCAGGGTGTCGACCTGCGCGGCCAGGATCGGGGCCAGGCAGTGCTCCACCTCCGCTCGCACCTCGGGCCCGGAGATGACGCCCTCCTCGGCCCGCATGACCAGGATGGGACAGGCCTGCTGCACCACCATGGCGTCGGGACGGATGTCCCGAATGGCCCGCAGGTAGATGCCCGAGTCGCAGGTGCCCTGGGTGGCCGCCACGCCGATCCGGCCACTGACCGAGACCTGTGCCGCCAGCGCAGCACCCGGATGAACGACCCCGATGGCAGGAATCGGAAAGGCACCCTGCTCCAGCAGGTCGAAAGTCGCGGCGGTGGCCGTGTTACAGGCCACGATGACCAGTTTGCAGCCCTGGGCAACGAAGAATTCCATGAACCGCTCGAAGAAAGCGCGCACCTCGGCCAGCGGACGGGGTCCATAGGGGAAATGGGCGGTGTCGCACGCGTAGATCAGGTTCTCATGGGGTAGGAGGTCCGCGACCACCCGTGCGACGGTGAGGCCGCCCTCCCCGGAGTCAAATAAGCCGATCGGTCGCGCTGCGTCTGCTTTCGGGGCTGTCATGCGGAGATCTCCTTCCGGGTTGCTGCAGGTGGAGGCAGTAGCCTGCTCCTGAGGTTATCGTACGGGTTGGACGCTCCTGCCTTGCTACGAGTTTCGAAAGGCACCAATGCGGCAGGCGCCGCCCCGCCGGGGCGGCGCCTTTCCGCGGCCTTTTTTATTGGGCCGGGACCTCCCGCGACAGTACCGAGCACAGCTGCTGGAGCGCCCGGACGAGGCGCGCCTTGTCGTTTGCCCCCAGGCCAGTCATGGCGTTGGCCAGGTAGTTCTGCCGGGCCTCGAGCACCCGCTCGATCAGCTCGCTGCCTTTCGGCAGAACCCGCAGCCGGATCACCCGCCGGTCTGCGGTGTCGCGCACCCGCTCAATCAGCCCGTTCCGCTCCATGCGGTCGATCAGGTCGGTTGCGGTGCTGCACGCCAGGTACATCTTGGCGCATAGCTCGCCCATCGTCAGCTGCCCGTGTTCCCGCAGCACCAGAAGCGCTTCAAACTGAGGACTTGTGATGTCGAAGCCGCACAGGATGTCGCGCCCCCGCTTCCGCAGGAGAGCCCCCACTTCGCGGAGCAGGTCGTCCAACTCCGCAAGCTGCTGGTTTACCGAAGGATTGGCCAGCACACCCTGTCACCCCCACCGAGATCCTTATCGGCCGTCTCGAGGCAACGCGGTATTTCAGGCTCTAGGAAGTTAAGAACCCTGAAATAACCGGTTGTACTACTATTCGTGGAAGGAGTCCTTTCCCCTGCCCCTTCCTCTCTATCCTCTAATACGTCAATTGATTCCGTTTGGTTCACGTGATCTAAATATGTCGACGCGAAACATCCGCATGGGTGAGGTTATGCACCTAGCACGAAACC
>NZ_JBFNEH010000110.1:0-3218 GCF_040797425.1 Symbiobacterium sp.
GAGCCACGGCTTTTCAGCCGTGGATACAGCGCCTGCCTGGAGCCCTTGTGCCACAAGGCTTCTAGAGCCCGATTTCGAGCGGTTCCCGAGAACACCCGCATAACGTCCTGTTTTTCCCTTTTTCATCACCTCTCTACTCCACTCCTTCCCTACAGCCACAAGCCTTTCGAGCGCCCCCCGGGGGTTACGGCATCACATCACCGCTCGAAACGGACCACACCACCGCAGGTCCGGCATGGGCCCCGCACGCCCGCAGAACTCGATGGCCTTCTCGCCCTGGCGACTCGCCGGCCCCAGGTTCACGATCATTACTCGATCCTCACGCTGGTTGATGTGGAACAGCAGACTCCCCGTCGTCGCTGACATCACAGGTGACAAGGTATCGATGACGCAATCGGGTTCCTCCCCCTCACCGGGTCAGAAACCGCAGGATTTCCACTATTTCGCCGGCAAGATCCCTGCTCGACAGCCATTACACGCCTGTTGGCAATCGTCGAAACTCGTCGCTAGCAGATGATCCCACGAGACAAGTCCCGCGCAAGTGCAATCGATAACGTTGCCGCGAGCACTGCTCGTCCCATCGTAACGGTTATCTACCCAGGCACATGGGCAGAGTCCGCCAGCAGGCAACGTATTTCATCCTAATACGGATCATGGTCAAAAATCACCACGTCGCCCGTAACGGGCGAATGGTACAACAGCCGCTTCGCCCGGCCGTGCAGCACGTGGGCGATGCGGAGGTACAGCCAGATCGGTCCGGCGCCGGTGAGCCGCACCACGGCGCCAGCGGGCACCTGCTGGCGCACCGCCTCTTCATATGCCGGCAGATCGGCCAGTTTCGCGGTCCCCGTGCCGCTGTACAGCTGGCTCACGTCTAGGGTAACCTCACCAGTCGGCATGACCACACACACTCCTGTTCACCGGCCCCGGTATAAGTATCCCCATGACTGATAACCCTGCTTGCTATCCATATGGTACAGGATCGTAGGAATGCCGTTGCCCAGCAACGCGCCCACCAACGCGCCAATCATCACCGGGCCCCGAATGAAGAGGTGCAGCGAGTCGCACCCCCTCGCCTGCAGTTCGGCGCGCGCCGTTCGCACCCGGTCAAGCAGGTCGTCGAGGATCTCCGGCGTTACCTCCTTCGCCCATACGACCTCTTGCCAGGGCAGCTCATCCAGCCGCTCCCACCCCCATTCCTGGGTGGCTACGAACCTGCGCACCGTTGCGCTGATGGGTTCGCTGGCGACGTTGATGATCAGGACGCCGGGGACGGCCTGGTCACCCACGGTGATCCGCCGCGCCTGTTCCGCCCAGCGCTTGCGCATGCGGCGCACCTGAAACCACGTCAGGGCGCTGAACAGAAACGTCCCCAGCCCGATGATGATGGACGCCTTGTCCATCCAGTCCCAGATGAGATCCACTTGTCATCCTTCTCCCCGGCGGCCCGCCCCCGTCCACGCCTGTAAGATGTCAGGCAGCGCCGCGATCTCCTCGCCCTGCACCACTTGCATCTTCCATTCCTGAGCACGGAGGTACTCCAGGTCGCTCACGCGGTCCACCGACACATACATCACGCGGCCAAAGAGGCCGCCCACCTTCTCCCGCACGGCGTCGAGCTTGTAGGGCATCCCCTTGTTGTGCTTCCACTTGCCCGACTTGCACTCCACGATGAAGAGCCGGTTGCGGAAGGTGAAGACGACGTCCAGTTCGTTGGTCACACCCCGGGCGCTCAGGCATTTCACACCCATCAGCGGCTCCAGGGCGCCTTCCATCCGTCTCACGAGGTCGTAGACGTACACCTCCAACCAGCCGCCCCTGATGAACCCCAGTTCCTCCGGCCCGGGAAACCGCAGGTAGCGCCGGCCGCGGGCGACCTCCACACGCACCAGCCCATGGCGCTCCAAGAGGCTGAGCACCTCGCCCATTCCCGCACTGTATTCGACCGGCCGGGGCGTGGCCAACTTGTGCTTGGCGACGCCCTCGCAGCAGGCGTTCAGCGCCAGGAGGGCCTCGCGCCACCGCCCGACCTGCGCGCCCATCGTGCGGGCGGCGACCGTCCACGCGTCCGGCACAGACCCACGCACCTCCGTGATCTTGTAGCCATAGCCGCGCAGGTACGTCGTCGTGTCCACCACATTCGCCATGGGCAGGACCGGCCCTTCCCACAGGAAGCGAATCTCGTCTGAGTCGGTATCGACGTAGAAGACCGGCTGCCCGGCGGCGCGGAACGCCTCGTAGGCCGCCAGGGCCATGATCTTCGTACCGCCGGTTACGTTCAGGACAACCCGCTCACCCTTCCGCTCCGCCAGGATGGCCTCGACGGCCTTCCGTACGGCGTCCCCGTCCGTGTGGGAGACCGGGCGCGATTCTACCGCCAGGCCCCACTGCGGCAGGATCTCGCCCAGCGTCCGGGCCCGCTGCTGCATATCGTCCGACACCAGCAGTACCACCCGCCGGGGGCGCAGGTCCCGGTGCAGGATCGGGATCAGGTTGGGCAGCGGCTGGGCCGAAACCAGACAGACGTGCGTGTCGTATCCCACGCACTAGAGCCTCCTTCCCACAGGCCGAAACTGCCCCAGCCCGAAATGGCACCCATAGCCGAAGGCAAGCGGCCCCCGGACCGGGTGCGGGAATGTGATGCGCAATCCAAAGGCTAGGCCGCTGGCCGCCCCGCCCCCTGGCCTGCGCCAGAGAAAATCCGTCCAGGAGATCTCGCTCCCCCGGGTCGGCACGGGCAGCCGCTCCACCCGGCCGATCGAGACGGGATCGGGCAGCACCTGAACGCCCGCCTCCCGGCGCAGTGCGATCTCCCGGCGCAACTGGTCCTCGGGGCCGTCCACCTGCTCGCCGAGAGGGGTCAGCTTCGGCCGGCCAGTGCGGAAGCGCTTGGGGTGCCGGGGCAGGATCAGCGCGGTGGCGGACTCCCAGGTGTCGGCCTCGCCCGCGGCCAGATCGGCAGATCCCGGCACGCGGTCGTCCCAGGCCAGCAGCACCTCCGCCCGGAGGTCGAGCGGGCCGCCGTAAAGCCGCTCCACGCGCATCAGCGCCGCCAGCTCCGTCGGGTTGAACCCGGCAGGTGCGTAGATGAGCAGGTGATCGACCCGGCCGTCGCCGTCCCGGTCCTCCGGCAGGTAGAAGGCGTGCTGGTGCTGCCAAAGGGCCTTGCCGTCCCCGAGGTGGCCGGCCAGCACCGGCGAGGAGTCTCCCCCCAGGGC
>NZ_JBFNEH010000111.1:0-3067 GCF_040797425.1 Symbiobacterium sp.
TATGCAGCAGGGGCCATCTTGGCCCCGGACTGGGGGTTGGCTGCCTGGGCCGCCTCCCGCGCGCCTGTCTCCACCACCACCAGCGCGTATCCCAGAAACGCCGTCTGCAGCATCACCAGCATCGTCAGGATGACCAGCGGGAAGAGGGCCAGAAACTCCAGGGTCTGGGCCCCCGTTTCCTCACGGATCAGCCGCCTGAGCATCGCCGCTACGGCTTTAGCTTCTCGATCGCAGCCTTGAACCAGTCCGCCAGCGCATCACCGACGCCGCTGCCGCCCTGGGCGAAGGAGGCGCTCACGCCGAGGATCGCCACGATCAAGAGGGCCAGGGCCAGGTACTCCAGCGTCTGCGCCCCCCGCTCCTCCTGCACCAGCCGAGACCAGCCCTGGAACAGTGCCTTCCGCACCTTCTCACCCATTCGCAGATCCCTCCCCGAGGATTAATGAAAGAGAAACTGAATCCCGTATTCTTCGGGATGATAAAACATATTGAGCAACACCATGCCGATCAGCAGGAGAAAGACGCCCGGCGTGACCAGCAGGGTGGTGATCAGCGTGATCTTCGGGCTCGCCTTTGCCGCCTGCTCCTTTGCCCGCTGGATGCGGGCGGTGCGCAGGGCGCGGGCCTGGGCGGCCAGCGTGTCGGCGATCGGCACGCCCAGCTCCAGCCCCTGGGCGATCGCCTCCACGCAGAGGTCCAGCTCCCGGCAGGTGGTGCGCTCCTTCACCGACTGCAGCGCCTCGGCCATCGGCTGCCCCATCTCGATCTGCAGCACCACCTGGGTGAACTCCGCCCCCAGCGGCCCGCCGAACCGCTGCGCCACCCGGCGCAGGGTCGGGTAGAATCCCGTGCCCGCCCGGAGGCTGATCGCCAGCGCTTCGATGAAGTCGGGCAGCCGGGCCGCGATCTCGTCCTGCCGCTCTTCGGCCTTCCCCTTCAGCCACCAGACGGGGGCGAAGTAGCCCAGGAACAGCAGCGCCAAGAGCACCTGGTAGCCGAACAGGAAGGTGAGGGGAACCG
The DNA here is from genome assembly GCF_040797425.1 of Symbiobacterium sp. Lineage (NCBI taxonomy): Bacteria > Bacillati > Bacillota > Clostridia > Eubacteriales > Symbiobacteriaceae > Symbiobacterium > Symbiobacterium sp. The sequence goes on from NZ_JBFNEH010000111.1 coordinate 1,021, forward strand.
CGACCAGGAGCGCGGCCACCACCACCACAAACCGCAGCCCGAGAAAGGTGGGCAGGTCCAGGCCGTAGGGGTTGCCTGCGTAGGCCAGCCACCGCCCGATCTTCTCCCGCTGCCCGGGGGGCGTGTACCGTTCCCCCGAGGGGATGGAGTCCCGTGCGAGCTTCAGCAGCCAGTCCGGCAGCCGCCCCTCCTGCTGGGTCCGCCGGCTCGGGGGACTCACCCTCCCCAGCACCTGCTGCCGCCGGCTGTAGAGGTGGTGGACCCAGATCAGCGCCAGGCCGAAGCTGAGCACCGCCAACGAAAGCACGATCGCGAGGATCTCCATGGCTACACCCTGATCCGGGCCGTGCGGTGGATCAAATAAAAGCCCAGGCCCTGCAGCGCTCCGCTGACCGCCAGCAGCACCAGCCCCAGCGGCTGGGCGAGCACCCGGATGAAACCGGGGTGACCCAGGTTGAGCATCAGCAGCCCCGCCAGGGGGATGACCGGCAGCATGGCGGCCGCGTACCGCTGTTCCGCCGTCAACGTCCGCACCTCGCCCTCGACCATCCGCCGCTCCACCAGCGCGCCGGCCACCGAATCCAGGGCGCAGGCCAGATCGCCTCCCAGTTCGTGCTGCAGCAGGATGGTGGTCACCAGCAGGCGCAGGTCCGGGCTGTCAATCCGGTCGGCGAGCTCATCCAGGGCCTCCTCCAGCGAAGCGCCCAGCTGGATCTCGTGGACCGTGCGCTGAATCAGCAGCCCCAGCGGCGGCGGCAGCTCCCGGGCCAGCACCGTGAGCCCCTGCCAGACCGAGAGTCCGGCCCGGACCGAGTTGGCCAGGATCCGGGCGGCCTCGGCCATCTGGCCGCTCACCCCCTGGGCGAGCGAGGCGCCCCGCTGCTTCAGGAAGACTCGCGTTCCGCCCACGACCATGCTGAGCGCGAGGGCGAGGCTGGGAAGGAAGGCGATGGCAAAGGCTCGGCTCAGCAGCAGGGCCAGCACGACCGTGCCGGCCAGGAGCAGCAGGACCAGGTCCGCCACCGGGATCGCCAGGTTGGCCCGGGCGAGCATCCGCTCCAGTTCCTGGGCAAGCGCCACCTGGCCGACGGCACGCCGGATGCGGCTGAGCAGGTCGCCCTCCGGCTTGGGCAGGCCAAGACCCGTCCGGATCCGCTCCCGCGCGGCGGCGGCCGACCGCCGGTACCAGTAGAGACACCAGAGGCTCCAGCAGCCGCAGAAGACGGCTGCGCCGGTGAGCAGCGGGATCATGGGCCCTCCCCCCAGTAGGCGAGGAGCGGGCCGAGCTCGGCGTGGACCCCGTACCCGCGCATCCGCCGCAGGCAGGCGGGCGGCTCCGGGGCGGTCCGGAACTCCCCGGCCACGCGGCCCTCCGCGTCCACCCCGGTGCGCTCGAAGCGGAAGACCGGCACGACCTGGAGCTCGCCGGATTCGCCCACGCCCCGCACCTCGTCGATGGCCACGACCTGCCGCGACCCGTCCTCGAACCGCTGGGTCTGCACCACGATGTTCAGGGCGGCCACCAGGTGCTCCCGCAGCACCCGCACCGGCAGCTGCGCGCCGGACATGGTGACCATCGCCTCCAGGCGCCGCAAGGCATCCTGGGGGCTGTTGGCGTGGATGGTGGTGAGGGAGCCCTCATGGCCGGTGTTCATCGCCTGCAGCATGTCCAGAGCCTCCTCGCCGCGCACCTCGCCGACGGGCCCGTTGTGTTTTCGCAGATTGCGCGGTGCAGCAGCATGAGCTTGGCCACTGATCGCTGGCTTCGGCAAGGTGTCCGACAGTGCCGCTGCCACCATCGCTTTGGCGTTGGGTTCCTGATCCGGCAAGAACCTGAGGCCGCCCCAGCCCCACTTCCAGACGCGGCCGACAACCGCACCGGCGCCGGTGAAGACCCCAGCCGTCAGCCCGCCCAGACTGAACGCCCACAGAGCCCCACGCCAGCTTCGACGTGGCGGCGTTCACTGCCTCCACAACAATTGACGGAGAGCGCGAGAAAACCATGTCGGGTGGTGGACTTGATGGCTTGCGCAGCGATGTTGGGTGT
>NZ_JBFNEH010000112.1:0-2984 GCF_040797425.1 Symbiobacterium sp.
AGGTAGTCGGAGCCCTTGATGGTATCGAAGGCGTGCTTCTCCCAGTTGTCGTCCCGGCCCTGGGGGTGGTTGCCCAGTGAGCCGTTGATGCCGCCCGCGGCGGCCACCGAATGGGAACGGACCGGAGGAAGCTGCGAGATGATCGCCACGTCGCTCACGCCACTGTCGAAGACGGCGATGGCGGCCCTGAGGCCCGCCAGACCTCCGCCGATGATGGCGACGCGATGCTTGATTTTCATGCCACCAACACCTCCCCGAACGCGGCTACTGGGCCAGGAAGGCCGCCAGGGCCATGGAGCCGTAGCCGGCGGCCACCACGCCGATCACGGTGAGGATCCAGCCGGCGGCGCGGCCTGCGCGGGGCCAGTAGTCCAGGATGATGTTGCGGATGCCGTTGAGGCCGTGGTAGAGGCCCGTCACCAGCAACCCGGCGTCGACGATCAGGTAAAGGACGGACTGGAGGCGCATCTGGCTGTCGCCGAAGGTAATGACAGCCGTGGGATCCACGAAGTGCATGATCGCGAAATGAATGCCGGCGAACACCACCAGCAGGACGGCGGTGACACGGTGGATCATCCACGCCCACAGGCTTCCTTTCATGAAGAATCACCTCCTACCGGGTTCGGCTCAGGCCGTCCACGGGTACGCCAGGAAGCGCATGACGAAGAAGTAGCTGCCGATGACGACGGCGACTGCGGACAGGATCAGGACTGCCCAGAAGTTGCGCTTGTGCGTGTGCACTCCCCAGCCCAGGTCCAGCAGAATGAGCCGGATGCCGTTGATGCCGTGGAACACGAGGGCCAGGAAGAGGAACCACTCGCCGATGACCCAGACGCGCGCGGCCATGCTGGCCATCTTGGTGCTGAAGCCCTCCGCGCCGGCGCGCACCACCGTGGTGATCTCCCAGATGTGCAGCAGAAGGAAGACCACGATGGCGATGCCGCTGATGCGGTGGAGCACATGCGACCACATGCCCGTGCGGTAGTAGCGCGGGTTCAGGTCGGCGAAACTGCGCACCGTCCGGCCCGGTGCGTTGCCTGTCCGTTCCACCTTCTTTCACCCCTCTCGCAACCGCGATTTGCGCCTCAGTTCAATGGAACTCTCAGCCGTTAAGATGTGCAATATACGTAGTTTGATACTAGCGAGAAATGAATCTTTGGTGCACCTACCAATGGACAAGGGTGTGGCCGCTTGGTGGTCACCTGGACCAATTGGGCAGGCGATTGCGCCAAAAACGGGCTATCTTTGGGCAATTGGTATAGAGGAACGCCGAGCCTTGTGATATTTGTAACGGTGTAGGCGAGTCCGCGAACTTACCAACGACTGGCCGGAACCTGGGTTTGGTTTGTGGCTGTAGGAGGGATTCCAGTGAGTACGGAAGCGCGCTCTAAGTTGGTACGCGGTCTCATCTGTGTTGTCGTGGGTCTGATCATCTGGTTCCTGCCCGCACCCGGCGACCTGGAACCGGTGGCCATGCACCTCCTGGGCATCTTCGTGGCCACGATTCTGGGCCTGATTCTCCAGCCGATGCCCCAGGGTGCGGTGGTCATCACGGCGGTGGCCGTCACGGCCTTCACCAACACGCTGGCGATTGGCGATGCACTGAACGGCTTCAAAGACTCAACGGTGTGGTTGATCGTCTCAGCGTTCCTGTTCGCCCGCGGCCTGATCAAGACGGGCCTCGGCCGGCGCATCTCGTTTATGCTGGTCAAGGCATTCGGCAAGTCGACCCTGGGCCTGGGCTATGCGCTGGCGCTTTCCGATACGGTGCTGGCCCCGGCCACTCCGTCCAACACGGCTCGTTCCGGCGGCATCCTCTTCCCGATCGTGCGCTCGCTCTGCTCGGCCATGGGCTCCGAGCCCGGTCCCACCGCCAAGCGGATTGGCCAGTACCTGATGTTCAACTCCTTCCAGTTCTCGGTGATCACATCGGCCATCTTCCTGACCGGCGTGGCGCCCAACTCGCTGATCGCGACGCTGGCCAAGGAGAACTTCGGTTACGAGGTCACGTGGCTGGGCTGGTTCTGGGCAGCGCTCCTGCCGGGCATCATCTCGATCGCCATCTTGCCGTATATCTTCTACAAGATGTTTGATCCCGAGCTGAAATACTCGCCGGAGGCCCCGGCGATGGCGGCCGCCGAGCTTGAGAAGATGGGGCCCATGAGCAGGGGCGAGAAGGGCATGCTGGGCGTGTTCATCCTCACCCTGATCCTCTGGGCGACGACCCAGTGGACCGGCCTGAACGCGACGGCCATCGCCCTGGTCGGCGTGGCCATCCTGCTGATCCTCCATGTGATCGACTGGCAGGATGTGCTGGCCGAGAAGGGCGGCTGGGATGCGCTGATCTGGTTCGGCGGCCTGGTCGGCCTGGCCAGCGGCCTCTCGAAGGTGGGCCTGATCGACTGGCTCGCGGCGGTGTTGAAGGCGGCCCTGAGCAACATTACCTCCTGGTTCCTGGCGTTCGTCCTGGTCGTGATCGCCTACAAGTACGTGCACTACTTCATCGCCTCGATGACGGCGCACGCCACCGCGTTCTTCGTGCCCCTGGGCCTGGTGGCCATCAGCGCCGGGGCGCCGGTGGAACTGGTCGTACTGGTGCTCGGCTTCTTCAACAGCCTGAACGCCGCGATGACCCACTACGGCACCGGCCCCGCGCCGATCTTCTTCGGCGCCGGGTACATCGACCAGGGCACCTGGTGGAAGTGGGGCTTCGTCACCAGCCTGATCAACCTGGTGGTCTGGCTGGGGGCGGGCTCGCTGTGGTGGAAGATCATCGGGCTGTGGTAACAGGCACACAGCTGCGAAACGCCGAACGGGCACCCCGTGGGGTGCCCGTTCGCACACAGAATGGCAGAGGGGGCGGCCGCCTGGCCGCCCCCCGCTGGCTTATGTCTACTTCCGCAGCCCCAGCTTGTACGCCATGGCCGCCTTCTTCAGGTTCTGAATCGCCTCGGGCGGATTCAGGTGCTTCGGGCAGGCCTCGA
>NZ_JBFNEH010000113.1:0-2803 GCF_040797425.1 Symbiobacterium sp.
GATAACAATCAGTTTAGAATGTGTCATTGGCATTTTTAAATCCCGCTGTTTTGGCCAACAAAATCCCGCAGTTGGGCTGGAAACGACTGTCTCCTCTGCTCTGGTTGAACGGGGGAGGCTGCTTTCCTTTCCCTTGGCCACTCGGCACTCAGGTGGGCTGGGTGGCCATCGCCCCCTTCATGCGGTAACTGTCGCCTTATAGGTTTAGGATGTGTGCGTGGTGCAGGAGGCGGTCCAGGGTCGCCGTCGCGATGGTGGCGGTGGCAAACACGCTGCCCCATTCCTGGAACGGCCTGTTCGAGGTCACGATGAGCGACCTGCGCTCGTAAGCCTGGGCAACAACCTGGAAGAGATGGTTGGAAGAAGTGGTATCCATTGCCAGGTAGCCGGGCTCGTCCAGGATGATCAGGTCGTGCGCCAGGAGGCTCCGCATGCGGCTCCGGAAGCTTCCGTCGGCCAGCGTGGCGTACAGGTCGTCCACCAGGTCCTGGACGGTAGTGAAGTACACACGGTAACCGGTCTCTACGGCCTTGAGCCCCAGGGCGATGGCCAGGTGCGTCTTTCCGACACCGGGCGGACCGACCAGGACACAGTTCTCGTGCTGCTCGACGAACCGTAGCCGGGCCAGCTCCAGGACCTGCTGTCGGCTGATGGAGGTCTGAAACCGGAAGTCAAACTGCTCGATGGTCTTGTGGCCGGGAAACCGGGCTGCCTTCAGCCGCTTGTTGTACTGGGTCTCGTCACGGGCCTGCACCTCTTCCTGCACGAGGGCCGCCAGGAAGTCCAGGTACGACATGTGCTGGGCGACGGCCAGTCGGTTGTAATCCTCCAGGACCTCGCGGATGCGGCGGAGTTTGAGCCGGCGCAGGCCCTGGTTCAGTTCCGCAAAGCGTGCCGCGTCCATCTTCAGCGCCTCCCTACCTCGGCGTAGTAGTCCAGCGAGCGTTGTTCAACCGACACGGCCGGCGCCGGGATCGTCAGAGGGAGCCCCTCCGCCGGCTCTTGCGGCAGGGATTCCGGCGCCCGCTGTTGCCGCAGGAGGATGCGCTTGACGGCCCGGTAGCTGTAGTTGCCGAACTTGGCCGCCCGCTGCATGGCTGCGTGCACGGCCGGCACGCCATACGCCTCACACAGATCCAGGATCGCCACTGCCTGCTCACGAAGGCTACCCGAGTGCGACCGTGCCAGGCCCCGCAGGTACTCGGGGGCAACCGGACCGATCGCCTCGAAACGCTGCTGCAACGTGGTGCGCTTGCCGCCAGGCCCAGATGGACGGCCGGCGTAGTGCTGCTCCTGCACAATCCGCTGACCCTTGCCATGGCACCGGGGCAGGCTGGCCACCATCTTGCCGCCGAAGAATACCTCCAGACGGTCCTCGTAGATATGCAGCTTCACCTTACGCCGGGCCAGCTGGTGGGGCACCGAGTACTGGTTGCCGCCCCACGAGATGAGGCAGGTCTTCGTTACCCGTACCTCGGCCTCGGCGTACGCTGCCACAGGCTTCTGCGGGAGGGGTAGCAGGAAGGGCCGCTCCTCGTCCAGCACCTCGAAGGGAACCCGGCCGGTGGCCTCACAAACCCTGCGATTGGCTACCTCGTCCATCCAGGCCTTCGCCTGGCGGTTCAGATCATCGAGATCGGTGAACGCGGTGCCGTAGAAGAAGTCCCGGCGGACATACTTGACGCTGGATTCCACCTTCCCCTTGGACTCCGGGTCATTCAGCCAGCAGGCCCGTGGCTTGAACCCGTAGGCAGCGGCGAACCGAAGGAAGTCCGGGTGGAAGCGGATGATGGTGCCGACTCGCTCTGAAACCACGGTCTTGGTGTTGTCGTAGACGATCTCGCGGGGACAGCCGCCCACGTACCGGAAGGCCCGTTCATGGCAGCCCAGGAATGTCGCCATGTCCTCAGACGTGGTATACTCGACGTAACGGACTCGGGAGTGGCTGAGGACGAAGACGAAGGAGTACAGGTTGAACCGCTGTCCATTCACCTCGATGGTGCCTTCGTGGCCCCAGTCAACCTGAGCCTGCTCGCCCGGGAGCGTCTCGACCGGCCTATACACCCGGTCGTACCTGGGGCGAATCTGGCTCACGTACCGGCGCACGGTCCGCCGTGATCCCGAATACCCGAGTTGGACGATTTCCCGGTACAGCCGTTCGGCCGTAAGTTCCGGGTACTGAGCCAGACGAGCCCGAATGTGGTCCATGAAGTCGTCGATCTTCCGGCGGACGGGCTTACGCCGGACTCGGTCGGGAAGCTTGTCCATGGTGAGGTACTTCGCCACGGTGCCCCGATCCAAGCCGAGACGCCTCGCAATCTGGGACTTGTTGAGCCCTTCAGCGGCCAGGTGCTTGATCTCCAACAGAATCCCCACCGTTTTCAAGTGTCCCATCTCCTGCTGTCGTCTGGTTGTCTGCAACTCCCAGACTTCGACACGCAGCGCAGATGGGCATTCTTTATTTCCAGTTCGGTGCGGGATTTTGTTGGCCACTCATGCTGATTTTAGCGTGGCCAGTAACAGGCAGCGACCCCACTTTGACTTGACAGCTACAATGCTAACCCCCGGACTTGACAGGGAGGAGCGGGCGTGGTAGGCTCCCCCGCCAGGCCGGCCCCTCTCATGGTCCGGCTGGTACGCCGGCCCGAACCACGCCCGCAGAGGCTCCCTGTCAAGTCCGGGCGACATAACCACAACCCTGACACCTGCTAGGAGTTCGGATTTTACACCACATCATGGGGCACAACCGACCGTTTTCACCTAGTACGAAACGTCAGCGAGGCGTTCCAGGAAGTCGTGGACC
>NZ_JBFNEH010000114.1:0-2680 GCF_040797425.1 Symbiobacterium sp.
ATCCGGTGGTGACGGACGACTACGACCTGACGGTCGTGCTCTCCCCGGCCCATCGCAGCCTTGCGGCCCGGGCGAACTTCGCCGTCACCAACGTGAGCGGCGAGCCCCTGAAAGAAATCCCTCTCACCCTGCGGCAGAACTTCACCGTCACCGGCGTTACCGTGGACGGTGAGCCGGTCACCGCCCGGCGGCAGGGCGACCACCTCTTCCTCCCCGTGCCGCTCGCCCCCGGCGAGACCAAACAGGTCTCCGCCGCCTGGGAAGGAACGGTCTGGCAGTGGCGCCTGCAGGACGGCCCCAGGGCGGCCGCCCACATCGACGAGGAGTCGGTTCTGCTCCCGGCCCACTACGGCTGGTACCCGCTGCCCGGCATCCAGCGTCTCACTCGGGCCGTCGGCCAGTGCAGCGAGTTCCTGCCCGAGTACTGCCCGCTCACGCCCCGTGACCTGCCCGTCGGCCACCCGCAGGCCCGCTTCCGCATCCGGGTGAGCGGCACCGACCTCCACATCCGGCACAGCGGTGACGGGGAAACCGCGGTGACCACCGGCCTCTACCTGGTGGGCACGCCCTGGCCGGAGGAAGAGCTGCACGGCCTCCTGGTGAGCGTCTCGCCCGACAACCGGGTCCAGGCAGAGCGGGCGGCAGCGGAGATCGCCGGGCTGATGGCCGAGTACGAGGCGATGATCCCCCGGCAGGCTCTGGGGCCGGTCAGGTTGATTCAGGTGCACGACGACCTCTACCACGGCACCCCCTGGCTGCCGACGGCGGGAAGCGGCGCCACACCGGGCTCGCTGCTCATCCACGGTCAGGAGTTGGCCCGCTACTGGCCCGGGTACTTCGCCGACACGTACGGCATCTCCGTGCTGGCGCTGTGGTGGCCGCAATACGGCTTCACGGTGGAACAGGGACGGCTCTACCGGGACTTCCAGAGGTACATGGAGTACGTGCGTACCGGTGAGCAGCCCCGGTACCCGGACACGGTTTTCGAGCGCCTCCTTCGGGTGGAGCAGACGGCCGGGCGGGAGGCAGCGCTGCAAGTGCTCCGGGAGATGCACGCCCTGCTGCCGGCCGGGCCCGCGCCCGAGGACTTCGAGGCCGCCATCGGCCGGATAATGGCCACCGCGGACCACGGGGGAGGGACGACGCGGTGAACGGCAGCGCCCATCTTACCGGCGGACAGCCCCGCGACACCGCCGGTGGTACCCGGGCCCATCTCTACTGGGTCTGGTGCAACCTCCACTACGCCTGGAAGGCCCAGGCCAACTGGGGATGGCTGACCCTCGCAGTCGCACTGGCGGTGGTCTTCCTGCTGCTCCTGGGCGATGCCTTCCGGCCCCCGGGGGCCCCGCGCAGCACGGCCGACCTCGCCTACCTGATGGAGGCCTTCCTGCCCCTGGGCCTCGCGCTGTTGCTGGCCCGGGTGCCCGCGCTGGACCGGGAAATCGGCGCGCACGAACTGCACCTCACCTGGCCCTTCCCGCCGCAGCTGCACCTGCTGCGCCTGACCACCGTTCCCGCCCTCGCCTGGGCGGCCGCCGGTGCGCTGCTGCTCCTCGGGGCCCAACTGTTCTACGCACCAATGGACCTCCGTCAGGCGCTCGACATGGCGCTCTACCCTTCCCTCGGCCTGGGCGGCGTGGCGCTGGGCGGTAGCGCCCTGGCCCGGCACCAGGTGGGCGGGGTGGCGACGGCTTCCCTCTGGTGGGGCGTCGACCTGCTGAAGCCGGGCGACCTGCACCGCTGGGGGCACCTGTTCCCCTACGCCCGGCCGCTGCCTGACGCCGACCCCGCCCGCCTGCACCTCCAGGTGCTGGCGGTGGGACTCGTGGGCCTCGCCCTCTCCCTGTGGCTGGCCGGGCGCCGGGAGCGGTGGGTGACCGGCACCCCGCCGGCTGAGTGAGAAGTCCACCTGCTGCGCGCGCGGAGGCGGTCCCGCCCCCATCAGGGCGGGACCGCCCTCATTTGCCAGGGCCACTCCCACGTGCCCTCGTCTGCGCAGCCAGGGTCAGCCTGCAGGGCCACCCCCGTGGGCTGTTCGCCCTCACCTTCGGCACTGCGTAACTGGGCCATCAGACCGAGTCGGTTAGTCGCCCGGTGCACCGGAATCGATGCGTCCGGACCGGTTACTCCTGATAGGCATTCAGCGTCGCTGTGTCCGACATGGACTCGGCAATCTCGATCAGATCCTCCTTGGTGAGATGGGGGCCGGACACGGCCACGTAGGCCCCGGACTCGTTCCACCAGGGGATCGGTCCCCCGAACTCCGGCTGGTTGTTCAGGTAATGCGCAGTGATGCCATCCCGGATGGGCGTCCCATCAGTGATCTTGCGGGGATCGGCGTCCCGGCAGCACCCTTCGGGGCCCACAGCGACACTGAGCCCCACGCTGACGTCCTTGTCCGTGCATGCGATCCTCACCAGCCGATCGTTAAGCGGACGCAGCGGCTCCAATCCCTCGGGGACGTGTATAGGTTCAATCCACTGAATACGGTGTCCACCAGATCGGTCCGGGAGCGAACCGCACCCCGCCCACCGTCGGGAGTGTCAGGAAACCGCACATTTCCCGCCACGTGGCCGACTGTTTCTTGACAGTCGACCCCTCGTCCACCTGCCCGCCACCCCGCTCACCCCCCAAAACCCCAAACTAACCAGGTTGATACGCCCCTCCAGGCCGCCAGACA
>NZ_JBFNEH010000115.1:0-2675 GCF_040797425.1 Symbiobacterium sp.
TGAAGTGCTAGATTTTCGTACGCCCTCGAGCAGGCGGCTTACGAAAATCTGGCAGGAAGCGATAACCGGCGGCGCCCTAAGCCGCCATGGGGGTGCGAAGAGTCACCCCCGCCAGTGGGTGCACCGAACCCGTGAGGCTTCTGCCTGCAGGCACTTGCGTGGGATCCCCTGGCCAGTTCGCCTCATCCCGTACGGGATCAACCGGGGACCGTGCCTTCCCGGCCGGGAGTGTCACTCCTTGCCATGCCGCGGGCCGGTGCCCTGCTCGCCGCCGGTGCGCGCTGGCAGCCAGGCCACCCATCATCCCTGGCGAGAGGAGCACCCGCGACCGCAACCCTGGGCAGGAGGCCCATCATCCCTGACGAGAGAGGCATAGGGTGTGAACGTGTACCATCCCAGTCGAAGGGGAGCGATTGCATGGACGTGCGCGTCTACCCCGCCGAACGCCTGGAGGGCGTGGTGAACCCGCCTTCCTCCAAGAACTACACGACGCGTTATCTGCTGGCGGCGGCGCTGGCCGAGGGTGAGTCCTTAATCCGCTTCCCCGCGGAGAGCGAGGACGCGACGGCCTTGAAGCGCTGCCTGGCAGACCTCGGCGCCGTGCTCGTCCCCGATGGAAAGCACCTGCGGGTGAGGGGTTTCGGCCGGCGCCCCAGAAACCCACGCACGCTGAACCCGGGCAACGCCGGGGCCGTCTTGCGCTTCCTGATGGCCGTCTGCGCTGCGACGCTGGACGAGATCACCTTCGTCACCGACTACGCCGATTCGCTGGGCAAGAGGCCCCAGGGCGACCTGCTGGACGCCCTGGGGCAGCTGGGTGCGACGGTGGAGAGTCGGGAAGGGCGGCTGCCCATCACGATCCGGACCGGCGGGGCGGCGGGCTCGAACCTGGGGAGCGGAGGGCCCCGGGCAGCAGGGGGGGATCACGGCAGCGGCGGGCTCCACGGCGGCACCGTGCGGGTGAGCGGTTCCGTGTCGAGCCAGTACACGTCGGCGCTGCTGTTCGCCGCGCCGCTGATCGGCCAGGACGTGACCATCGAGGTGACGGGCGATCTGAAGTCCCGCCCGGCCCTCCGCCAGACCCTGCAGGTGCTGCGGGAGGCGGGCATCCGGGTGGATGCCGCGCCGGACCTGCGCCGCTTCTTCGTGCCCGGCGGGCAGCGGTACGAGGCCCGGGAGTACACCGTGCCCGGCGACTACCCCGGGGCCGCGGCCCTGATGGCGGCCGCGGCGGTGGTGCCCTCCGACGTGACCATCCCACGGCTCTTCCACGACGAGCAGGGAGAGCGGCAGGCGGTGGAGGTGCTGGCGGCGATGGGGGCCGACATCGTCCACGACGGGCAGCAGGTGCGCATTCGGGGGGGCCGGCCGCTCCGGGGCGGGCGTTTCGATGGCGATCCATTCACCGACGCCGTGCTCGCGTTGACCGCCGCTGCCGTTCTCGCTGTGGGCGAAACCGTTATATATAATGTGGAAAACCTGCGCTACAAGGAGTGCGACCGCATCTCGGACTACCGGGCGGAGTTGAACATGCTTGGAGCCCGAGTGGAGGAGGGGCGGGACCGGCTGATCGTCCACGGCCGCCCGGAGGGGGTAGAGGGCGGTGTGACGGTGGAGAGCCGCATCGACCACCGGGTGATCATGGGTCTCACCATTGTCTCCCTGCGGGCCCGGGAGCCGGTGGTGATCCGGGATGCGCACCATGTGGCGAAGTCGTATCCGGCTTTCTTCGACGACCTGCGGCGGCTGGGGGCGCGCATCGAGGAGGTCTGAACGCGCCGGATGGCTCGCCAGTTTGGGGGGGTGCGCATCGAGGGGGTCTGAACGCGCCGGATGGCTCGCCAGTTTGAGGGGGTGCGCATCGAGGAGGTCTGAACGGGCTGGATGGCTGGCCATTTTGGGGCCCGCATCGAGGAGGTCTGAACGGGCTGGATGGCTGGCCATTTTGGAGTGCGCATCGCGGAGGTTTGAGCGCGCTGGATCGCTCGCCAGTATGGGGCGCGAATCGCGGAAGTATGATCGCACTGGACTGGCCGCCGTTTGGGGTGCGTATCGAGAAAGTCTCATAGTGCTTGCGCCAGTGGGGTGCACATTGAGGGAGTTGGTCGGGCCCGGATGTTGCCCGCTCGGGGGAAGGGCTCGCGGAGGCTCTGTGGGTGCAGACGCCCGCCACTGCTGTGGAGTGGTGCTGGGGGCGGGTACTCGCCCAGCGCGGGAAGCAGGGCCATGCTGGCGCCGACGGTGAAGTGTGGTGTTCGGCCGTCGCTGAGCGTGGATGGTCCCCTAGTTCCAGGGCTGTCGCTGTTCTCGCTGGGAGCTAAACCAGCACATATAATATGTAGACAACCGTCCATGGGCCTGCCGGCTGTGTCCCGGGGAGTGAACGCCGCACAGCAGAGCGGCACTAGCCTGACCTGGGGGCGAAAGCAGGGACAGTTCAACCGTAACCGGACCTGATCGCCAGAAAGGTGCGGTGCGGGTCAACCGGAGCCGGACACGATCCAACAGCGGACCCGAGTCCAGGGAATCGCCGGAGCGTTTGACCTGACCACGGGACCAAGTGCAGAAGAACCGCTGGAGCATCTGACCTGACAACGGGACCGCATGCACGGGAACCCGCCGGAGCGTTCGACCTGACACCGGAACCGAGTGCAGGGGAACCGTCGGAGCGTTCG
>NZ_JBFNEH010000116.1:0-2627 GCF_040797425.1 Symbiobacterium sp.
CACCCCAGAACTCACCAACCAACGACGCAAAGCTTGGGGCACTTGCCTCAGCGAACGCGCCGCTGACAAACGCCGCATTGACCGCACACTCATCCAGCAGGAGGCCCTCCGATGACCGCCGAGAACCCTGTACGCCGAACCAGGACGGCCCGCGAGGTCGCGCAGTCAGTGGGATGCCACCCACGCACCGTTCAGCGCGCTGTCGCCGAACCCCGTGACGAGTTCATCAAGCGATCTCGGGCCCGGCAGGATCTCGCCCTCGAGCTCAAAAACGCCGGCCTGAAGTACCGCGAGATCGCCGACCGCCTCGGCTGCTCCGAGAAGGCCGCCCAGAACCTCGTTCACCGCGCCCGAGACCGGCACAAGCTCACTTCCGTCACCTGACGACTGTTCCGCCGACACGGGCGGCACGGCCCAGATTCGTGCCGCAGAATGACCCACGGTGAAGAGGCATCTCACTGGAAAGGCCGGGGCCCCTCCCCGGCCTTTCGCATGCCCAGCGCAGCGCCCACCCGCCCCGCCTGGTGCCCCGGCCGGAGGCCGGTCTCGTTCTATGGCACATAGAACATAGCTTTGCTCCACCTGGGGCTACCTGACTGATGCTGTCCAGCACGTGCGGGACAGACCTCCTCAGCCACACCTCCAGGTCGGTGCCGGCACCGACAGATCCACCCTCTGCCAAGCCTTTCGCCCGCGTTTCTTCGTCACCTTGGACGTCTTCCGGGAATACGACAGACACTGAGGGTGGGAGTTGGCTGCTCACATCAACCGCTCCTACGGGAGGCCAGGGAGACCAGGCCCGGCCTCCCGTTACAGCACTGATCCAGCACTCGTGGCGCCTCCGGCACTAGGCATCCCGGACCGCCGTGCAGGACACTAAGACGTGGGGATCGGGATCCTCCTCCCCACGAAAAAAGCCGGGCACCACTCCCCGGCTTTTTTCGTGCCCCCACAGCAGCGACTAGTCCTCGGTGACTACCCCAGATACCGCCTCCAGCAGATCGCCACGATCACCGCACCAGGCACCAACACCCCCACCGGCTTTGCTCCGCTGAACGCATCGATAAGCCAATCAACGCACTTCTAAGCCGTCACACCTCTTGCATTCCTTGGCCGAGCACCGGGGAAGACGCTCGCCACGTCCCCATCGGTCCTCGGTGCGTACAGCCAGGACACCCCAGCGCGCCCGAAACCGGGCCGCCGGCAGCGACCACGACACCCCACCAGGCACCCGCTCGACCACATGGCCGAGCACCGGGACCCCGTTCCGATTGCCTCACCCGGAACGGGTTAACCCCTCACCCGTAAAGGGTGAAACGAGGCAGCGGGACTCATCGGCAGTGACCGTGATCGTTGGGGTCAATGAAGAAAATTTGGGGGTGAGTCGGTGCCTGGCTGAGGTGCTCTGGGCACCACGCGAGGAAGGTGCAGCTGAGCTTGTGCGCGCCTGCGTTGGGTCGCCCGTGCCTCGGTCATCGAATGATGCATGAGGTGTGACGACAGCACCTTGGCATGGCGAAGGCCCCCGACCGGCAACCGGAGGCCTTCGCATGGAGAGTCGCCTGGCCGCGGTACCCGTGAGGACAGAGAGCCAGGCGACGAAGCAGACAGTACCGGGAACGCCTTGAGATGTAGGGCGAGTGACGAAGGTGGACTGCACGGCACCCGGGGGACCCAACGGATGTGAAAGGTCCGACAGGGTGTGGAAGCAGCCAAAAGCGGGCTGCGCTACGCGCAGGCTGGAAAGAATTTTCGGCGGAAGTATCTGATTAAGGTGAGTCGTACCCGGGGAGGCGGGGAATCTGTGGTTGGGTCACCTCATGAGCTTCCAGAACGTGTTCGCCGACCACTGGCTACCGCAGGCGCCATTGGCCGCTGAGCGCAAGGATGGCGCCTATCGGCGGGTGTCCCGGGAGCACGCTCTGCAGCTGCCCTACATCGAGACCAACCCGCTGTGCCTGCAGTCGATCGTGGTGACCGACCACGACGGCTCCGAGGCCGATCAGGTGGCCGATCTGGTCGGGCTTCCCCAGCCCTCCTGGGTGACCCTGAACCCGCACACCCGCTCCGGGCACATCGCCTACGCCCTGGCCGCCCCGGTGTGCCTCACCGACTCCGCCCGGCGCAAGCCGATCAACCTCCTGGCCCGCATCGAGCAGGGCCTCGTCGACGTCCTGGGCGGGGACGTCGGCTACGCGGGCCGGGTGACCAAGAACCCCGTCCACCGCCAGCACATGCCACTGTGGGGCGAGGAAACCGCCCTCTACGGCCTCCAGGAGCTCGCACAGGCCCTCGGAGACGTCGGAGCCCTCCCAGGGCCTTCCAGGACCGGCAAAGCCCTCACAGCGTCCTCGGTGGGCCGCAACGTCGCCCTGTTCCATCTCACCCGGCAATGGGCCTACCGCGCCCGCCTGCGCTACGACGAGGCCACCGAGTGGGAGCAGACCGTTCACGCCTTCGCCGTGAACAAGAACCTCACCGCCATCGCCGAGGAGTTCACCCGCGGCCCGCTGGGCGAGGTCGAAGTGCTGCATCTGGCCCGTTCCATCGCCCGCTGGACCTGGCGCAACATCACCCCAGAACTCACCAACCAACGACGCAAAGCTTGGGGCACTTGCCTCAGCGAA
>NZ_JBFNEH010000117.1:0-2603 GCF_040797425.1 Symbiobacterium sp.
GTACGGGAGTACTCCCTCATGCAGAATTGCCCTGGTTAACGTTCCCACAACGGCTCTTCCAACCCCGGAGCCCTGGTACCTGCGCCACAGCGACCCTCTCCCCGGCTGAGCCGCTGCGGTCGGCCTATTTCCGGGGCTCTGCGCTCACGGCGTAGAGGATCTTGGCCGCGTCCCCCCGGGTGATCGGGGCCTGCGGGTTGAACCGGCCGTCGCTGTCGCCCTGCACGATGCCGAAGCCGGAGAGCAGCGCCACCGCGTTGGCATACTTGGCCCCGACCTGATCAGCGTCGGCGAAGGGCATCGCAATGGCCCGGTCCATCGCAGCGACCCGTGCATAGCCCATCGCCCGGATGGCCCAGAGGGCGAAGAGCTCTCGGGAGACCGGGCCGCTCAGGTTGGCATCCTCCGGGAAGTCCTCCGGCAGGATGATCCCCGCTCGCATGGCGGCTCCGAAGTAGGGCGACTCCTCGGACTGGGCGAGTTTCCGGGCCAGGGCCTCCCCGGCACCCATGCCGCCGAAATCGGCCGCCACATCCGGGCGCAGCCCCTCGGCCAGGACGATCCAGCGGGCCAGTTCGCCGGCGGTGGCGAGGCCGTCGGGGTTGAACTTGCCGTCCACCAGGTCCAGGACACCGCGGCTCCAGAGCAGTTCGATTTCCCGCTCGGCGGGATGGCCGGCGATGTCGGTCGGCCGGCGGGAGGCCTGGATCAGGTCGCGCCCGTCGTAATCGAGGGGCACCCCGGTCAGGGCATCAATGCTGCTCACCGGCAGCCGGTTCTCAGGTGCCCAGAGAAGGCGGGGCGGAAGCTGTCTGTTCTCCTCTTGCGACCAGAGGCTGACCCAGCGGAGCCCAAACCCCTCGGCGGCCAGATAAGCATCCGTCGCCGCCTCCGCGCCGACCACTCCTTCGACCGCAGGGAACTCCTCCCCCTGCCGCGCCGTACTGCTCCAGAAAGAGCGGACGTCTCCGGTGCGCTCATCAACCTCCACGAAGAGTTCCCACCCTGTCACCGGCACGCCGTTCTCCAACTGCTGGAAGTCGAAGGAGTGGGTCGCCGGACGGTAGTCCGTCCGGGCCAGGGGATCCTCCGCGGCGGGCAGGTACTGCACGCGACCGGCGAGGTCGGGCCGGTAGGTCCGGATAAACGCCAGGGCCGTCGCCTCGGCCTTCTCCCGGCTCACGGGCGGCTCCTCCCCCTCCTTCAGCGGCACATCATCGGGCCCCCACGAGTAGAGGTAGGTGAGGGCGCCGGTCAGGGCGTCCACGCCCACGTCGATCTGGCTTTCGGAATCGGGGTTCCGGTTCCAGGAGAAGGACCACTCCGCGGTCTTGACGTCTGTTCCCTGCTCCGCATAAGAGCTGGTGGCCGGCGGGTCGGTCCGGCCGGCGGCCGCCTGGGCGATCCGAAGCGCCGCCTCCCGGTTCAGCGGCACCACCGGCTGCTCATACGGCGTCTGCCCGAAGTCCACAAGCACGGGATCGGGAGCGGGCTTCACGGGATCGCCGTCATAGCCGAGCGCCCTGCCCTCCTGGTCGATGTACGGAAAGCTGTTGCGCGGCTTGTAGACGAGTCGCCACTCGCCCTCGTCCGTGCCCGGTCTGGTGAAGTACTGGTACTGGAGAGTCATGCGCAGGAACGGGCGGATGGACGCCTCGGCCGCCTCCCGGGAGAGGAGGCTCTCCGGCAGGACGAACGGCACGCCCTCCCGCCAGGTCAGGCTGTAGTTGGTCAGGTCGCCGGTCCGGGCGTCGATGGCGATGCTCACGCCATCCCCGTCCACCGGGTAGCCCTGCTCCACCCGTTCCCAGGAGAACTGGTAGGACGTGCCGCCCCAGTAGGCGGCGTTCAGCGGGTTCTCCACAAAGCGGAGGGCAGGCTGCAGGTCCGCCGGCACCAGCTTCGCAAACCAAGCTTCGGCCACCTTGCGCGCCTCGCCCATGGTGTACGTCAGGGCCGGGGCCTCCCGCTCGGGCGGCCACTGGTTATACCCGGTGACCCAGCCGGTGACGGCATCAACCGAGACGTCGATGTCCTTTTCGCGGCTCATCCAGGTCAGCGACCAGACGGCGGTGTCACCCGACTGCCGGATGGCGACGTTGGGCCCCTCAAACTCCGACGGGATGGGGAAGAACTGCTTGGCGATCGCGATGGCCTGTTCCCGTGAGATTTTGACTTCGGTGGATTGCCCGTCCGGGCGTTCGTCGTCCGACGCCGCGGGGGCCGGGACGACCCCGTCTGCCGCCCACGCTCCGGCAGGGAAGGCGAGCAGTGCCGCGGCGACAACGGATGCCAGGAGACGGATCCGTTTCTGCATCATGACGATCCCCCCTTCCACGTCTTGGACGGTTCATGGAAGAATTCGTTTCGACCCCTGCGTTCCGCACTAGACGACTGGGTAAAACAGAGAGCATCCGCCCGCGCCCTCATGGCCGTGGGGGCTCGCGGGGTCCGGTTCTGGCCGCGCATGGGTCGACACGTGTTCGAGGAGGAAAAGAAAGAAGCCGCCCAGGTGGTCGATGACCTCCTGAAGACGGCTACAAAAAAAGATGCTACCGTAATTGTGGTGGAGCACTACCGCCAGCGCTGGAAATAAGGAGGCA
>NZ_JBFNEH010000118.1:0-2399 GCF_040797425.1 Symbiobacterium sp.
ACGTGGTTCAGTTCCCCAACGGCAACGCGGCGGCCACCCCGCTGGTGTCCGAGGCGATCCGCAACGACCCGGGCATCTACCCGAGCGAAGAGGTCATGAAGAAGCTGTATACCTTCCCCGACCTGCCGGCCAAGACCCAGCGGGCGATGACCCGCAGCTGGACCAAGATCAAGTCCGGCAAGTGATCCGCGAGGAGCCCGGCGGCGCCTGAAGCCGCCGGCGCTCCGGCACGAGAGAACCGGAACGCGGCCGGGCTTCCTCCGGCCACGCTCCCCTGCGAAGAGGTTCGACTCTTTTGCCCGTTCGTCCAGACGCTTCCTCCTGGGGGCCCGACGACCGGACGCAGTATCGACGACGAAGACGCTGCCATGGGCGCTGCGCCAATCTGCCGCGCCGGGGCCGGTCGTGTCGCTCGCACCGGGGCCGAGGGCCCGGAAAACCTGAAACCAACACGCCGGTAGGGAACCCAGCTCACTCATGTTTCCCGGCGGAATCGTCGGGTTGTCATGAAACCCGAGTGATCTGGGCTTACATCGGCACTTGAAGAACACGGGTCGAACAGGCAGGGTGCTGCCGTGAAAAGGCCCGGAACAGGAGTCGGACATGCAACATTCCATTGGCAAGACACTGCTGGTAGCCGCTCTGGCTACGGCGATCGCGGGCCCCGTGCAGGCGGAGAAGAAGAGCCTGCACATCTATAACTGGACCGATTACATCGCTCCCACCACCCTCAAGGACTTCACCAAGGAGAGCGGGATCGACGTCAGCTACGACGTCTTCGACTCCAACGAGACCCTCGAGGGCAAGCTGGTCTCCGGCCACTCCGGCTACGACATCGTGGTGCCGTCGAACAACTTCCTCGGCAAGCAGATCCAGGCCGGTGCCTTCCAGAAGCTGGACAAGAGCAAGCTGCCGAACTGGAAGAACCTCGATCCGGCGCTGCTCAAGCAGCTGGAGGTCAGCGACCCGGGCAACCAGTACGCGGTTCCCTACCTGTGGGGCACCAACGGCATCGGTTACAACGTGGCCAAGGTCAAGGAAGTCCTCGGCGACCAGCCGATCGACTCCTGGGCCATCCTCTTCGAGCCGGAGAACATGAAGAAGCTCGCCAAGTGCGGCGTGGCCTTCATGGACAGCGGCGACGAGATGCTGCCCGCCGCCCTCAACTACCTGGGGCTGGACCCCAACACCCACGACCCGAAGGACTACAAGAAGGCCGAGGAAGTCCTGACCAAGGTTCGCCCCTACGTCAGCTACTTCCACTCCTCCAAGTACATCTCCGACCTGGCCAACGGCAACATCTGCGTCGCCTTCGGCTATTCCGGGGACGTCTTCCAGGCCGCTGCCCGCGCCGAAGAGGCCGGCAAGGGCATCGACATCCAGTACGTGATTCCCAAGGAAGGCGCCAACCTGTGGTTCGACCTGATGGCGATTCCCGCCGATGCCAAGGCCGCCGATAACGCCTACGCGTTCATCGACTACCTGCTGCGTCCGGAGGTGATCGCCAAGGTCAGCGACTACGTCGGCTACGCCAACGCGATACCGGGGGCCCGCCCGCTGATGGACAAGAGCGTCAGCGACAGCGAGGAGGTGTATCCGCCGCAGGCCGTGCTCGACAAGCTCTACGTTTCCGCCGTGTTGCCGGCCAAGGTGCTGCGCCTGCAGACCCGTACCTGGACCCGGATCAAGACCGGCAAATAAGTTCAAATTCCGCCCGGTAGCGTGACCGGGCTCAACGACTTGGGAGTTGTGGTAATGGCGATAGCCTCCGGTGCCTACAAGAAAGCCCTAGAGGGCAACCAGCAGCCGAAAGAGGTGCTGGTAAAGATCGACCGGGTAACCAAGCAGTTCGACGAGACGCTGGCGGTGGACACCGTGTCCCTGACCATCAACAAGGGCGAGATCTTCGCCCTGCTCGGCGGCTCCGGCTCGGGTAAATCCACCCTGTTGCGCATGCTCGCCGGTTTCGAGCGGCCCACCGAGGGGCGGATCTTCCTCGATGGCCAGGACATCACCGACCTGCCGCCCTACGAGCGGCCGATCAACATGATGTTCCAGTCCTATGCGCTGTTCCCGCACATGAGCGTGGCGCAGAACATCGCCTTCGGCCTCAAGCAGGACGGCCTGCCCAAGGCCGAGATCGACGAGCGCGTGGCCGAGATGCTCAAGCTGGTGCACATGACCCAGTACGCCAAGCGCAAGCCGCACCAGCTCTCCGGCGGCCAGCGCCAGCGGGTGGCCCTGGCTCGTTCGCTGGCCAAGCGGCCGAAGCTGCTGCTGCTCGACGAGCCGATGGGCGCGCTGGACAAGAAGCTGCGCTCGCAGATGCAACTGGAACTGGTGGAGATCATCGAGCGCGTCGGCGTGACCTGCGTGATGGTGACCCACGACCAGGAAGA
>NZ_JBFNEH010000119.1:0-2377 GCF_040797425.1 Symbiobacterium sp.
CCGCATGTCCGGTGGTGTGAGAGGACGGGGGCTAGCCGCCCCCTCCTACTCGATTCAGTGGTCTCCTTTCTTTGCTCGCTCCGGCCGCAGTTCATCCCCGGCGCATGAGGGCGACCCGGTAGGGGTGCAGCGTGGCCGACATCACACCGGCCTGCACGGCGGGGTCGCCCTCCATGATGGCCCGGGCATCCGCCTAAGGGGTTCTCCTCCTGGGTACGGCCGGCCAGGATGAGGTGGCCGTCCGCCAGCATGGCCTGCAGCCGCCTGAAGTGCCGCTCTACCGCGTCGGTCTCCTCAGGGGTCGGGTCGGTGACCATTTCCGGACGAACTGGCCTCAACAAGTATAGCCACTGCTTCATCTCAATACCTCCAAATCATCAGGTCGGAACAAGCGGCCAATGAGTCAAATACCGCACACCGCGGGGAAAGCCCTGCGGGCATGACGGCTCCCATGGTCCTGGCCGACTTGGCCTGCGGCCTGCCCCCAGCGGGCGCACCCAGGGTCGCACCACGCCGGAACCGCTCTACAGCCGGCTTCGGGCGCTCCCCCGGGTCTGTAAAGGCAGGCGAGACCATGCCGCCGGCGGAAGGCGTCGGTCCAGGCTGCTGCGGAGTGACAGACTGCTGTCACAGACCCGTGCGATCCTGTTACCGGACGGCGACCCGGAAAAGCGGTCGCCAAGAGGAGGATGCCAGATGAACGAGCAGTCGAGTGTTCACCCGCAGGCGCCAGGCTCCGTGCCAACCATGCACGGTCAGCCGGCCGAACCGCAGCAGCCCGTCGTGAGGTGGTACCACCGGAAGTGGTTCGTCGTGCTCATGCTTCTCTTCTGTTTCCCGGTGGGGCTGGTGCTCCTGTGGACTTCACCGGTGACCCGACTGAGCGGGCGCATTGTGTGGACCACTTTGATCGCGCTGACCCTGCTCATGCAGCTCGCCGGGGGCAGCGATGAGCAGCAGGGGTCGACCACGGAGACGCAGCCGCCGCGCGCCGCCGTCGCACCTACGGGCGACGCCCGACAGACGGCCGGCCAGCAGCCGGTCACGGCAACTGATCCCGCGGCGCCACCCGCCTCGCCCGCGCCCGCGGCAGCGGACGAGTTCAATCTGACGGTGACCGATGAGTCCACGGGGACCGTCTACAAGGGCAAGGTTGTATCGAATGTGGGTTTCGCGGTGCTGGACGTGGACACGGCGCAGTCGGTCGGTAGCGACTTCTTCGTGGAGGAGGCCGCCGGGGGAGCCAAGTTCGTCCTGGTGACCGTTTACGTGACGAATAAGCAGAAAGAGGCGTTTACCCTGGACACCTCGTTGTTCACGCTGGTGGTCGACGGGATGGAGTACGAGTACAGCGTTGAAGCCGCTAACGCAATGGCGTTCAGCGATCAGACGGAGAGCCTCTTCCTGAAGCAACTCAACCCGGGACTGAGCGTCGTGGCCACTATCCCGTTCGAGGTGCCGGAGTCGCTGAACCTGGACCGGGCGGAGCTCCAGTTCCGTGCCGGGCTCTTCGGCCGGACGGAGAGGGTACCGCTTTCGCCCGTCACGGAGTGAGCCGGGGGGCGGCTTGGTTCGCCGCAAACGGCCCGGCGAAGTTGCCTCGCCGGGCCGTTGTCCTTGCTCTGCAGGCCTCTCCAACGCCCGCCCATGTGGGGGGAGGGCCGGGGAGGGGTACTTCCAGAACGGCTGCGACGCGCGGTTGCCCGCGGTGAGGTTGTTTACGACTCACCCTCGAAGATGGTGTCCAGCCGGTCAAAATAGAGTTCCAAGGGCCTGCGCTCCACGCCGAACCCCGTTCGGATCATGATGTCGACGATCATTTTGCCGTTGATCAGCACGATGGGAACGGCGCCGCGCTTGATCGAGGCTTCCATCGCGCCCTCGGTGAAGTCGGAGGTCGTAAAGAAGATGCCCTGCTCGCAGTCGCCGGAGATGGCGCCGCGGAACTTGTCGATTTCGGGCCGTCCGATGTTGCCCTCCCAGCGCTTGCACTGGAACGCTGCACGCATGGTGGCAAGGCCGACGCGCAGGCGACCATAGCCGTCAATCCCGCCGTCACCACTCTTGGACGTGACCTTCACGTCCAGAAACCCATACGCACGCAGCAGTTTCTGTGCGAACACCTCAAACTGGTTGGGGTCGAGTTCGCACAGTCGCTCGAGCAGCTGGCGGCGGAAGTCCCGTTCGTACGCCTCATACAGGTCAACCAGCGTGGGTGTCGTGGAAACTGCGTGCACAACTTCCGGCTCCGGTCCGGCCGAAACCTGGCCGGCCTCGCTCTTTGCAATCCGTTCCCGGCCGGCGTCTGTGATCCGCCAGATTCCCCTTGCCGGGCTGTCCATCTGTGAGCTTGACCCGTTTTGGTGGACACCCCAAC
>NZ_JBFNEH010000120.1:0-2375 GCF_040797425.1 Symbiobacterium sp.
CCCGGGCAGAGGTTTGCCCGGGGGAACGCCAGGGGCGTCACGGCGGACTCGCCGCGCCCTCCATCCGTGTTAGATGCACGAACACCTGCTCCAGCCCGCCGCCGGCGGCATGCGCCTCCCGCAGCTCTCGGGGCGTCCCCACCGCCACCAGCCGCCCGGCGTTCATCATCGCCAGCCGGTCGCAGTGGGCCGCCTCGTCCATGTAGTGGGTCGTCACCAGCACCGTCGTGCCGATGACCAGGATCGCCGGCTCCTCTAGGAGGGTCGCTTCGAGGAGGCCATCGCCTGTTTCAGGGAGGCCTGGGAGTAGGCAGGCCTCAGGGCCGCTCGCAACAAAGGGATGATCGCGCTGTAGTTCCACGGGAAGCCCGACGGGGGACAGGCATGGATCGAGTACACCATGATCATCAAACATGATCATCAAACACGCGGCGGTCGACCTGGGCGACTACCGGGCCCGATCGACGGTCGCAACCATAAGGTTGCCCTGGTGCCGGTGGAGCTGCGGGAACTGCTGCGTTGACGACGCGGACGGGCGGGATTCCCGTGGAATCCTGCCCGTCACTCGTTCAGATACCGGCGCATATCGCGCAGGACCGCGTGAAGGAGCAGCTTGTCCTCGGGCGACATCTTCGCCACATCCATCCCGCCATACAGTGCGGGGGAACCGAGCGCGCCGATGCAGTGCATCTCCCAGAGGATTCGCACGTCCCGTGCCAGCAGGTCCACGTAGCGGAGGTCGAACGGCTCCAGCCCGAGCGCCTTTACGATCTGCCGGCTGCGATTCCCCACGGTGGCTGGCGAAACGCAGCACTGCTCCGCCACTTCGGCCTGCGTCACGGTGGGGTCGCCCTGCACGTAGCGCCGGAATGCATAGACGACCGCCGCCGTCCAGGATGCCGCCGTGCGCTCCTGCTTCGGCCTAAGGGTCAGCGCGGCATCCCACCAGAGCCGCTCGATCCCGTCGCCCGGCTCTTCGTGGATAGGCGCACTCGTTTCAGCCAACGTGCGCGCCCATTCGGCGGTCCGCTCCCACCATGCCGGGGCGTCCGGCACCGGCCGGCCATCCCACAGCACGGACGGACCCGGCGGCGCGTGGATGCGGAACACATCCGCATCGTTGGCCAGCACACCGACAGCCCACACGATCCGCGGCCAGGAGGTGCGGTAGAGGTCATCCCAGGTGGCACGGGGCCGCTGCCGCCGGAGCAGGTCCATCTCCACCTGAAGGATGTGGCGCAGACCGTCTGTCAGGTCCTGGTCCACGAACGCCGTTTCGAGGCCGAGGTAGTAAGCCGGTCCCGTGGGCAGCAGCCAGGTCACGAGCAGGTCTCCCGGCTTCAGCACCCCGCCCCGCACCCCTCTCACGGTGCGGGGCGCATCATCGGGGAGGCGGACCAGTCTGGCCTGCAGGCCGGAGACCGACTCCACGCGGAAGAAGCCCGGTGCCGCCCTGTCTGCCCAGGCGTTCAGGGTCGCACGCTCCTCCTGCGACAGCGACGCATCATCCTCCGCCAACTGCCTGGCCAGGGGAATCCTCCATTCCCCCGGGAACATGAAGGCCAGCCAGTCCACCGCCAGGCTCCGTGCCTCAGGTTCCACCTCGTCAAACAGCTCCGGGGGGAAGAAGCGTACCATCCCCCAGCCGACGGAGATCTCTGCCTCGTCGTCGCGGAGATAATCCATCAGCTTCGACCGCAACCGCCGGACGAGGTGGTCCGTTCGGGCCGCCTCCAGCGAGCAAACCTGCCCCCGGCGCGGGTCGGGCGGGTCTCTGTGCATCGACCTCAACTCCCTGGTCAGATGTGTGTCCTGTTAAGTCTTTAACACTGAGACTGGAGATACCTTCAGCGTCGGTCTGATGCCAGCTCCTCCGCCGGTGATGGCATCGTGCACAGTCGCCGACGGCACCGCCCCAAGTGGTGGCATCGCCCACGGTCGCCGGCAGCACCGCACTCAGTGGTGGCATCGCCTCCGTCGCCGATGGCACGGTCGTCAGTCCGTGATGGCCCCGCCCTCCGCGCCGCCGCTCTCGCCGGGCTTCAGGTGCAGCACCTCCACCCTCCGGATGACCCGGTTGTTCTCCGGCCGGGTATCGGCGGGGTAGTCGATCTCGGCGATGATCTCCCACGTGCCGGCGCTCAGCCCCGGGATCGTCCCCGGCTTCAGGCTGCAGCAGGGCACCTTGTCGATCGTCACCATCTGCCACACGTCCGGGGGCGGTGATGCGCCCCCCGCAGGCCGCGCCCACAGCCGGAGCGGCACCCGGATCTCGCCCTGACCCAGGTTGTTCTGGTAACCCAGGTAGATCCCGACCTCAAACGGCCGGCCTGCCTCGGCCACCTCCGGCACCGCCAGCTCCGCCACCCACGGGT
>NZ_JBFNEH010000121.1:0-2194 GCF_040797425.1 Symbiobacterium sp.
TTACTCAGACAGGCTCCTAGCCCACCGGCAAGGGCTGCAGCGTGGGAGGACGTGGAGGACGACTGTCAGGAAAAAGCACCTCTGGCCGAGGGGTGACTCCTTATTCTTGACGCTCCCGGTCATCAGGGGCGAGTCTGCGCCCTGTGAAATGGACCCGGGGGATCGTCTGGGGCGTGGTGAGGCTGGGGAGTGTTAACAAAAAGCACCCCCGGCCGAAGGGGAACGCCTTCTTCTTGACACTCCCGGTCGTCAGGGGCGAGTCTGCGCCCTGTGAAACGGACCTGGATCATCGTCTGAGGCGTGGTGAGGCTGGCGAGTGTCAACAAAAAGCATCCCCGGCCGAGGGGGAACGCCTTTTTCTTGACACTCCCGGTCGTCAGGGGCGAGTCTGCGCCCTGTGAGATGGACCCGGGTCATGATCTGGGGCCGCGGAGGTAACTCGCCAGGTATGGCGGCCAAGAGTTTCCGGCACGCAGATGAGGGGGTCGGACTGTGACGACCACGACGCAACCGAGGCGTTCAGACGCCAGCACGGATGCCTGTGGGAGCGGGGCGCTCGAGCTGGCGCGGCGTGGGGGCCGCAGGCGAGGCGCCATCGGTGGAGGCGGCCCGGCGTGCCGGTGGCGGACGGGCGGGGCACAGGACAGCGGTCGGAGGAACAGTCGCGCAGGAATGTGGCGGATGGTGGCACGATTGTTCACTACATCCGGTGCAGAAAGGGGAGGGGTCCGGATGGAGAGCATTCGCAACCCGCGCTGCTTCCTGGTCTACGCGCTGGCGCCGGAGGGGTTGCCGCCGGCGGAGGCCAACCGGTTGCTGAACGCCTACGTAGCCGACAAGAGCCGGGGATTGGTGGTCTTCCACGACCACTTCATCGGCGAGCCCGGCGGGGTCGCGGTCTTCTTCGTCGAGACGGAGGCGCAGCGGGCAGCCTTGCGTGACCCCGGTCCGCTGGCGGGATGGCGGGTCGAGGTGCGGCCGCTGATCTTCTCCCGCAGCCCGGCGGGGTTTGACGAGCAGACGTCGTTTACGCTGCGGACTTATCGGAGGGCCGACTGGGAACGGTTGCGCCTGGAGCAGCGCCCGCGCTACGGGGATCCGCTGAAGGAAGCCGAAACGGCGCAGGAAGATGTGTCAGTCGGGGAAGGTGCCGGGGAAGGCCGAATGGGGTCGTCGTAGGGGCGCCTCCCCGGTCCGGCGGCGGGGCCGGTCAAGGCGTGCCCCCTGGTGTGTCCCCTGCGTCCAGGGCGGCGAGGCAGGCGGTTGTCTCCTCCACCTCGCCGGCCGCCCTCAGGCCGCGGAACAGGTGCAGACTCAGGCGGTAGTAGTTGCGAGCCAACTTCACGCTGCCCGTGCGCTCGGCGATCCGCCCCAGCATGCGGTAGAGGCGGGCGCGGAGGATGGGCTCGTCCTTGGCCTCCAGCAAATCGAGGGCTTCCCAGCATGACGCCTCGGCCTTGTCGTAGTTCTGCTTCGCCATCCAGTACTGCGCCAGCTCCTCGAGCACGGACGCCTGCGCGACGGGCACTCCCGGCGAGCTGAAGGGCAGGGTGGAAGGGCACGTGCGGCTGGAACTGCTCTTCCGGCCGGGGGGAGGCGAGGAGGCCGCCGGATGGCTGGCGGAGCGGTCGGCCATCCCCCTGGGGGCCCGTCGTTACGCGGTCAGCGTCCCCCGCCCGGAGGCGGCGGCGACGATTGCCGACGTTCTGCCCCGGCTGGACGCGCTGGACGACTTCCGCATTGTGACGCCCAACCTGGAAGACGTCTACCTGGAACTGAGCGGGGGTGAGTCGATTGGCAGCTGAGGCCGTCACGAGGGAGGAGGTCCGGGCCAGGCCGCAGCCTGCACTCTCCTGGATGCAGCAGTTCCGGCTCCTGTTCCGGCTCCAGTTCACGGACTACCGGGCGAGCCTGCCGTTCTTCGTCATGTTCAGCATCCTGATGCCCGTGGGCTTCCTGTACGCGTTCGGCCGCAACGTCATCCAGCCGGGGGCCGATAACAACTGGTTCCTGGCGGGGAACGTGGTGATGTCGGTTGCGTTTGGCGCCGCATCCTTCGCAATTGCCCGCATCGCCTGGCTCTGCATCCGGCACGAGATGGACTTCTACGGCACGCTGCCGGTGAAGCGCACCGCGTTTCTGGCCACGGTCTTCTGCCTCGGGCAGATCTCGGCCCTGCCGGGAATGGTGAGCA
>NZ_JBFNEH010000122.1:0-2185 GCF_040797425.1 Symbiobacterium sp.
CCCTCGGGTTGAATGTGCAACCCGAGGGAGAGCGCCTCCTCGTCGCCCAGCGAAAGGATGTTCAGCT
This sequence comes from Symbiobacterium sp., assembly GCF_040797425.1. Classification (NCBI taxonomy): domain Bacteria; kingdom Bacillati; phylum Bacillota; class Clostridia; order Eubacteriales; family Symbiobacteriaceae; genus Symbiobacterium; species Symbiobacterium sp. The sequence goes on from NZ_JBFNEH010000122.1 coordinate 68, forward strand.
TCCACGAGGTGAGCAGCAGCAGGACGGCGGCGGGGACCACGGTGAGCATCAGGCTGCCCACCGCCGGCCAGGACGCGCGGTAGAAGCCGCCCATCAGCCAGAAGACGATGGCGGGCAGCTGCTCATACGGGTCGGCCACGTACTTCAGGAAGGAAAGCGCTGCCCCGAAGAAGGCCGAGACCACCATGCCGGCCAGGACCAGCATCACCACCGACTGGCCGCGGCTGGCCCGGGCGATGCCGTAGGTGAGGGCCACCGCCGCCACGCCGCAGCAGAAGGCCCAGACCTGAATGCTGCCGCCCCCGCCCGGCAGCAGGATCCCGATGGCCGCACCCAGCGCGGCGCCCGAGGAGACGCCGAGCACGTCGGGGGAGACCAGCGGGTTGCGGAACATGCCTTGAAAGAGGGTGCCCGCGCCGGCCAGGGCCACCCCGGTGAGGGCAGCCAGCAGAATGCGCGGCAGCCGGATGTAGTAGAGCACCCGCGCCGCCTCCCCCGCCGTCTGCGGGTCGAACCGGAAGGTAACGATCTGCCAGACGATCCGGAGCACCTCGCCCGGGGCAATGGCGTAGCGCCCCATCCCAAAGGAAAGCACAATCACGAGAAGCGTGAACAGCCCTGAGAAAACGAGGGCCCGCCAGCCGCGGGCCCTCCTCCTGTCCCCCCTACTCATCCAGCGTGCCACCGAGCGACGTGAAGCTCTTGCCGAAGAAGGTTTCGTGGAAGGTGTCGATCTCCTTCAGCAGGTCCACGTCGGCCATCTGCTCGGGATAGAGCGTGTGGGCCAGCCAGAGCATGCCCAAAATCGAGCGGGGCTCGGGGTAGTCCCAGGGATCCATGCTGGAGGGGAACATGTACACCCGGCCGTTCTGCACCGCCTTCACGGTCTGCAGCTGCGGGTTGTTCTTGATCTCGTCCACGGTGCAGTCGCAGTACTGCACGGCCACGATCACGTCCGGATTCCAGGCGACCACCTGCTCGGCGGAGACCTCGGAGAAGCCGCCCTCCAGCTCGGCACCCACGTTGATGCCGCCGGCAGACTCAATGATGAAGTGCTGGTACATCGTCCCCGGCACGGTGGAGAACACGCCGCTGGAGCCGACCATGTAGACCCGGAGCTTCTCCTCCTCGGGAATCGAGCCCACCTTCTCCTCCAGCATCGCCAGGGTGTCGTCGTAGTACTGGATCATCTTCCGGGCCTGCTCCTGGGTCCCCAGGATCTCACCGATGAGGCTCACGGCCTCCTTCATTTGGTCGAGGCTCTCGGGGATCAGGACGAACGCCGGAATGCCCTGCGACTCGAGCTGCTGGATCACCGGCTCGGTGTCGGAGCCGGACCAGATGAAGACCACGTCGGGCTTCACGGCCACCATCTGCTCGACGTTGAGCCCCTTCTTGTTGCCCACGCCGGGCAGGTCGAGGATCTCCGGGAAGACCGCCGTCAGGAACTCGGACTTCTGCGACGAGCTGTCCACGCCGACGATCTTGTCGCGGCCGCCGGCCGAGATCACCAGCAGGGTGCCCGGCCGCCAGGTGGTGACGACCCGGTTCACCTCGGCCGACAGCACCACCGTGCGCCCGGCCTGGTCGGTGAAGGTGCGGGTGGCGGGCTGCGCCTCCGCAGCCGGCTCAGTCTCCGGAGTGGAAGCGGGCTCGGACTGTTCCGGCGCACTTGCGGGCTGCCCGGTCGTGGCGGCAGGCGGCTGGCTGGTCGTGGATGAGGACTGCGAGCCGCCGCAGGCGGCCACCAAAAGCATGAGCAACGCCAGGAGCGGTGCAAGCATGCGAACCGTTCGGTTGCGGAGCAGCATGGCGATTCCTCCTCCATGTCCGTTGTGTCTGGGCCGGCATAACGTACCGTCTTCAGGTAATCACCTAAGAAAGGTTCTGTCAAGCCAGTAAGAAGTCGCAGAGGCCCGTTCGCACCATCGCATCAGGGCGGTGCGCATCCCCTATCACGACCCGGTCTCCGTCACCGGCCCGGCCCGCAGGACCGCCAGGCCGCCCAGCGCGCGACGCGGCGCAGGGCCCCCCCCCGGGGGCCCGGCGGGGGGCGGGGGGCGCCCCCCGCCGCCCCACCCCCCCCCCCCCCCCCCCCCCCCGGCCAAGGGTCTCTCG
>NZ_JBFNEH010000123.1:0-1997 GCF_040797425.1 Symbiobacterium sp.
GTCCTATAGGTTAACATATGGGGGCGGTGCGACGCAATCCTCACTCACTGAATGGGCCGGCCCACCTCGCGCCCTTCCAGCAGGGCCTCCAGCACGGCCGCCACCCCGTCCTCCATGTTGGAGAGAGTCTCCCGCCGGGCCACGGCCTTGAGGCCCGGGTGTGCGTTCGCCACGGCCACACCCAGACCGGCTGTGACCAGTAGGTCGAGGTCATTGAGGTAATCGCCGATGGCCAGCGACCGCTCCCTGGGGATGCCGAGGTATTTCAGCAGGGCCGTCACGCCGGCGCCCTTGCCACCGGCCGGGGGCAGGACCTCGAGGTACTTGGGGCTCGAGCGGACCAGCTTCACCGGCAGGTGGGCGCCGACGATGGCCTCCGCGACCTGGTCCAGCTGCTCCGGCTCACCGATGGTCAGGATCTTCATCACGGTGCCCGCCGTGGCCGGGGAAAGGTCGGGCTGCACGTCCACTGTGATGCCGTCATGCTGCAGGTGCTCTTCGATCACAGCGGTCATCTGCCGCACGGTCGCCCGGCGGGTGTTGTGAACGAGAATGTGGAGCCCGGCCTCCTCCAGCAGGGGCCACACGCCCGCCACCGCGTCGCTGGCCAGCGGCTGGACGAAGAGATCGCGGTCGGTCACCGGGTCGTAGAGCAGGGACCCGTTGAGCAGGACCAGCGGCGTCTTCACCTGCAGGTCCCGGAAGTAGCGCTGCGAGGCCTCCACCCCGCGCCCGGTGGCAAACGAAAACCGGCCGCCAGCCGCCTCGAACCGCCGGATCGCGTCCTTGTTGCGCTGTGAGATGGTCTTGTCGTCACGCAGCAGGGTGCCGTCCAGGTCGGAGATGACGAGATCGTACTGCAAACCTGACTCATCCTTTGCTCTTCGGACATGTTGCCGGGAGGGACCCCGGATCGTCTGTGCACTCACGCGCCCGATCGGCTGGCAGATCCTTCGCAATAGGCCCGGTCCTCCACCCGCAGGACCTGCGGGTTCATGAGCTGGGCGAGGGACACCAGCATGACCACGCCACCCAGCAGCGCCAGGCCGGCGCCGGGGTCCAGACTGGTCAGCAGCGCCAGGCTGGCACCGGGGTCCAGGCGGGCCAGCAGCGCCCAGGCGGAGCCGGGGACCCACCCCCTGCCTGGCGAGGCCGGGCAGGGTGACGAGGAACGCGGCCCCAACCGGCGACAGCACTGAAGAGAGCGACCAGATAGTCTGCATCATGCCGTTGGCCCGGGGCAGCTGTTCCTCGTGACCAGCATGGCGTAGGAGACGTCGAAGGTCGAGTGGTGGATGGCGCCGGTCACGGCGCAGATCCCGGCCATCAGCAGGACCATCCAGGCCCTGAGGAGGGGGCAGAACCGAACGCCGACACCGCTGGCGACGCCCACAGGAACACGAAAGCCCGATACCCGTCGGCGGAGGCTGGTAACCCATCCGGTGCGCTCCCTCCAGGTGCAGCGACCGAAAGGTTCGCCACCCGAGCGGCTGATCCCTCCCTCCGGGCGGCCCGGTCCGCAGCCGGTCCCGCCGCGGCACCTGCGTCGGGTCGCCGGTCACACCGGTCGCCCTGGGTTCAGCCCGCCCCATCACGGGGTCGCGCTTTCGCCCCAGGCCCGGCAGAAGGCCCCGGTCGCCCGTCACGCCGGTCGACCCGAACTCAGCCCGACCGCATCACCGGGTCCGGCTTCTCTCGCACCTCCCTGCGATTCTCTATCACTTCGCACCTGAAACACCCCTCCCCACCGTCTCCCACCCCACCCGGACAACCCAGAACATCACCCCCGAAAGGGCGATCCCGACCCGGGGGCAACCGTTCTGACAGTTTTTCGCACCCCTCTGCCCCATCCCCCTGCGATTTTCTGTCACTTCGTGTCTGAAATATCCCTCCCCACCGTCTCCCACCTCGCCCCGACCACCCAGAACATGACCCCCGGACCGGCGATCCCGACCCGGGGGCAACCGTTCTGACAGTTTTTCGCACCCCTCTGCCCC
>NZ_JBFNEH010000124.1:0-1971 GCF_040797425.1 Symbiobacterium sp.
CTCCCGAACTGCGCAGAGGAAGTCGGGAACCTGCGTTCGCGTCAACTGGCCGTCCGTGTCGGTTACTGGCCGGCCTGGGTCGCGGGGCCGCCCGGATGGAACCATGTCCGTCCGGGCGGCCCGTTGTATGCGAACCAACTCTCATTCTATGCTAGCCGCCAGTATTGTGCGATAATAGAGACAGATAAGCCCAGGTCACGGAGGGGGCGGAACCAGTGCCCCAGGCCGTTCAGGACACCCTCGACAGGCTGCTGGTGAGCACGCTGGTCCAGGTCCCAATCGGGGGCCTGATCGGCATTCTCCTCGGCTACGTGGTCGTCTCCATTGTGCAGGTGTTACGGTCCGACCAGTCGGAGTTCTTCCGGGGCCTCATCAAGATCCGGCGCGACCACCAACTGCGGGCTCTCCTGGAAAAGGTGAAGGAAGAGGCCGCCGCACTCTCTGCCCTCGTTCCCCTGTTCAACTTCTTCCATGCTGAGCTGGCCGACCTCGTGGCAGACGTCTTGGAGCGTCCGTACCTCACCGTCGGCCGGATCAGCAAGCTGTACTCCACCGTGCTCGCCGGCGCCACGCAGGTGATCCGCTCGCCGGGCCATCACCGCGCCGCCATTCTGTTCCCGGAGGGGCCTGACGGGACGCCGCCGCTGGGGCTGGCGAGGTCGCTCTATTTTTCGGAGTCCGCACAGCGGAATCTCAAGTTCGTCCGGGACTCCATCCCTGGCCGGGTACTCACCACGGGGGAGCTCTATTACTGCCGTGACACCGAGCAGGACCGCCACTTCCAGCGGAACCCCCACAGTACCCATACCTATCGTTCCTTCGTATGCGTGCCGATCCGTGCAGGCGGAAAGACGCTCGGCGTGTTGCTGGTCGACGCCGTTCCGCCTGATGCCTTCTCCAACGACGATATCAACCTGCTGCACGTGTTCTCCCGGTTTGCGGCCGTTTTGCGGCAGATCGAACTGATGGTGGATTACTCGGTCAAGGAGGTGGCCCGCCATGGTAACGAAAAGTGAGCGCATGATCCAGCGCGCCCGCCGGGAGTTCCGGTACGGCAAGGCCACTGAACTCGACATCGTGAGGCTGGTCATACGGGCCGGATCTGTTGATTCGGAGCGGGGTGATCTGCTCCGGCAGGTGAGCCGACTCCTTGACAAGGCCGAACGGTGTGGCGGGCGGTATCCATCCGTGATCAGCTGATCCGCATATCGGGCTGCACCTGCAAGGTCGGCCGCAAGCGGAAGGCCGTGGTCCGGCGAGTCCTGACGCCGGACCACGGTTCTTGTATCTCCCGCACGAGCGATCGGTTGCGGAGGCCGTCGCTCGGTGTTGCGCAGGCCCGCAGGCCGGGAAGGAGGTGTCAAGGTCTTCAATGTCAGAACTCTAGATCATCTACTCGTTCGAAGGAGGCGACGACCCGATGGAAGATCAGCCTCGCGACTACAGCGGGCCCCCGTACTGGAAATGGGCGGAGGAGGCAGAACAGCTCCGCAAGGCCGGGAACCTGGCGGAAGCTGAGGCGATCTGGCTTCGGGCCCTGGACGCGCTCGAGCAGCGGCATGCCCGTGAGGGCTGGGATGCCGTTCCCTACACCTACTACGAGCGCCTCGCGATGATCTACCGCAGTCAGAAGCGGTATGCAGACGAACTCGCCGTACTCGACCGCTACCTTGCGAGAAGTTCGTCACAGCCCGCCCGAAGGGCGGTGCAGCGGCTCAACCGAGTTCGTCAGCTGCTGGGGCAGCCGCCTGTCATGGACGAATCGCCTGACCAGGCGGAGCGCGAGATCGCCGCTGCCGCAGTCCCGTTCACCCCCGGTCCCGAACTGTCGGAACCGGAACACGCAGCCTTTATCGACGTGGAGACGACAGGTCTGGACCCCAGCTACGATCAGGTCATCGAAATGGCGGTGGTGCTCTTTGCTTTCCGGCGGAGCACCGGCGAGATCCTCGGCATCGTGGACACGTACAC
>NZ_JBFNEH010000125.1:0-1931 GCF_040797425.1 Symbiobacterium sp.
CACGGCAGGCCTTGCACGTTCGACGAGTTGGCTCAGCTTGTCCCCGATATCGACGCCGTGGTGGCCGGGATTGACACGTGGAACGAGGACGTCTTCAAGCTGGCGCCCAAGCTCAAGGTGATCGCACGGTTCGGCGTGGGTGTGGACAACATCGACGTGGCCAAAGCCAACGAGTACGGCATCAAGGTGTGCAACGTTCCCGGCGGCAACGCCAACGCCGTCGCCGAGATGGCCGTCGGCCTGATCATCGCCGCCATGCGCCAGATTCCGTATCTGCAGCAGTCCCTCCGGCGGGGCAACTGGGACCGCTTCGTCGGGCGGGAGCTCATCAACCGGACCGTGGGCTTGGTGGGATTCGGCCACATCGCGCAGATGGTGGCGCGCAAGCTGCAGGGGTTCGACGTCCGCCTGCTGGCTTACGACCTCGCCCCCAACCATGAGAAGGGCAGGGCGTACAACGTGGCTTTCGTTTCCCTCGAGGAACTCCTCCGGGAAAGCGATGTCATCAGCCTGCACGTTCCTGGCGTAAAGGCAACCTACCACATGATCGGCAAAGAGCAGTTCGAGATGATGAAGCGGGACGCGTACCTCATTAACACGGCCCGCGGGTCGGTGGTCGACGAGGACGCCCTCTACGAGGCCCTCAAGTCCGGCCGCATCGCCGGCGCGGCCGTCGATGTATACGAGCAGGAGCCTGCCAGAAAGGATCATCCGCTCTTCACACTGGACAACGTTATCACGACTCCGCACTCGGCTGCCGAAACCTACGAAACATACCGCAAGGTTAGCCTTGCCACTGCGCAGGCCATCCTGGACGTCTTCGCCGGGCGGGAACCCGCCAACCTCGTGCGGGTCTAGGTGAAATCGGAGCCAGCGTCCGGTGGCGCACGGTATCCGGGTGAACGGAAAGGAGACTTCGGGATGAAGCTGTTCATCGATACGGCCAATGTCGACCACATCAGGGAGATCGCCTCGTGGGGCGTACTGAGCGGGGTGACGACCAATCCTTCGCTGGTGGCGAGAGAAGGTCGGGACTTCATGGCCGTCTTGCGCGAGATTCTCGCCATCGTGGACGGGCCCATCAGCGCCGAGGTCGTCAGCACCCAGGCGGACGATATGGTCACCGAAGCCAGGCAGTACTACGAGCTCAGCCACAACATCGTCATCAAGCTGCCGGCCACCGCGGAGGGGCTCAAGGCCTGCTCTCGGCTCACCGGGCAGGGCGTGAAGACGAACCTGACGCTGATCTTCAACCCGAACCAGGCTCTGCTCTGCGCCCGGGCCGGCGCCACCTTCGTCTCGCCCTTCGTCGGCCGGCTCGACGACATCTCTACCGATGGGATCCAGCTCGTTCGCGACATTGCGGAGATCTTCACCTACCATGGCATCACCACGGAGATCATCGCGGCTTCAATCCGGACCCCGGGACAGGTCGTCGCGGCGGCGAAGGCTGGCGCCCATATTGCCACGCTTCCGCCTGCGGTTTTCCACCAGATGCTGAAACACCCGCTCACCGACGCGGGAATCGAGCGCTTCCTCAAGGATTGGGAAAGCGTGCGCAAACAGGGATAGGTCTGGGTGCATGGAGCATCACCCCCACCGGTTAACCCGCCGGTGGGGGTGATCTGGTATTGCGCTGTCGGGCCCTGCCGCGCTACACCCGCCCCTTGTACCGCTTCTGAATCGCGGCGTTGTGCTCATCGCTCCCGTCCACGTTGGCGCTGATGAGAACCGGCGGCACGCCGCCCATCGCCACCAGCGGGGCGATGATCTCGCGGTTAGCGCCCGGGCGATGAACATTCCGGCGATAGACGAGGCCGAACAGGCCTTCATCCCGGTGCCTGGCAGGTCGAACAGCGTATCGCTGTAGGACCAACTGCGTATTCCGGTCAAATCGACCAGTGATTCCGGTTCAAGCCGACCACCGGTTC
>NZ_JBFNEH010000126.1:0-1929 GCF_040797425.1 Symbiobacterium sp.
CTGGGCCAGCGGAGCCGGTTCTGCTCGGTGGGCGCTTTCCGCAACCTCATCATGCTGCGTGACGGCAAGCTCTTCTCCGGCGTGGTGGCCCTCGTCGTGGCCGCCGCGGTGACCAACCTGGCTGTGGGGCAGTTCCACCCCGGCTTCGCCGGGCAGCCCATCGCCCACACCGACGGCCTGTGGAACTTCATGGGCATGCTGCTCTCCGGCCTCGCCTTCACGCTGGGCGGCGGCTGCCCGGGCCGGCAGCTCTTCCTCTCGGGCGAGGGCGACACGGACGCCGCGATCTTCATCTTCGGCCTCCTCACCGGAACGGCCCTGGCCCATAACTTCAACCTGGCCAGCTCCGCAGCGGGGCCCTCGCCCTATGGCCCGGCGGCGGTGCTGATCGGCCTGGCGATCGTGGTCATCTTCGGCTTCACCCTGCGGGACGTGGCGGAAGGAGAGGAACGGAGGCGGTCAGCGGCGTGAGCGAAGACCCGATCTACCTGGACAATGCGGCCACCTCGTGGCCCAAGCCGCCAGAGGTCGGGCGGGCGATGGTCGAGTGCCTGGAGCGCGAGGCCGGCAACCCCGGCCGCTCGGGTCACCGGCTTTCGCTGGCCGCGGCCCGGCGGGTTTACGCCGTGCGGGAGGCCGTGGCGAAGCTCTTCGGCGCTCCTGATCCGGTCAGGGTGATCTTCACCCACAACGCGACCATGGCGGTGAACCTGGCGCTGGGCGGGCTCCTGGGGCCCGGGGACCGGGTGGTCTGCACGGGCATGGAGCACAATGCCGTGATGCGGCCGCTGCGCGACCTCGAAGAGCGCGGCATTGTCGTGGCCGTCGCCCCCTGCGATCCGGCGGGCCGCCTGGACCTGGAGGCGTTCGAGCGCACGGTGAATGCGGCCCCGACGAGGCTGGTGGTGCTGAACCACGCCAGCAACGTGACGGGGACCATCTGCCCCGTGGCCGAGGCCGCCGCGGTGGCCAGCCGGGCGGGTGCGCTGGTGCTCCTGGACGCGGCGCAGACCGCCGGCGCGGTGCCCATCCACATGGCCGCGCTGGGCGTGGACCTCGTGGCCTTCACCGGGCATAAGGGGCTGCTGGGCCCCTCCGGCACGGGCGGGCTGATCCTGGGCGAGCGGGTGAACGCGGCAGAGATGGTTCCTCTGCTCAAGGGCGGCACCGGCTCCCGCTCGGCACAGGAGCGGCAGCCGCCGGACCTGCCCGACCGCTTCGAGGCGGGCACCATCAACTTCGTCGGCATCGCCGGGCTGGGGGCGGGCCTGGACGCGCTGGCCGCCATGGGCGGCCCCGAGGCAGTGGGGCGGCACGAGCGGAACCTGGCGCAGCAGCTCTGGGACGGGCTTTCGTCCATCCCGGGCGTGCGGCTGTACGGGCCCGCAGACCCCGCCGAGCGGGTGGCCGTGGTCTCGTTCACCATCGACGGGCTGACCGTGTCGGCGATCGGCGCCCGGCTGGACGAGGAGTTCGGCGTGCTGGCCCGGGTCGGCCTCCACTGTGCCCCCGCGGCCCACCGGACCATCGGTACCTTTCCGACGGGGACGGTGCGGTTTTCCCCCGGGCCGTTCACCACCGAAGACCAGATCGAACGGGCCCTCGCAGCTGTGCGCACGATCGCGGAAAGGGCGTGAGGGCATGATCTTCGGCGTGGTCCTCTTCCACACGACATCGATGGCCTTGAAGGCGGAGAAGGCGCTGACCGCGCAGGGGCTGGCCGTACGGCTGATCCCCACGCCGCGCCAGCTCTCCAGCGACTGCGGCTTCGCGCTGCGCTTCGACTGGGCGGAGCGGAGCCGCGTGGAGGAGATCCTGGAAGGCGCGCGAGTGGAGACGGCCGGCGTTCACCCCCTCGGGGAGTAGTTGGCAAAGTGTGAGTAAAGTTTTCGTGGGTAGGCCACAACATTTCTGCTGAAAAAAGCAGGA
>NZ_JBFNEH010000127.1:0-1759 GCF_040797425.1 Symbiobacterium sp.
GTGCCCCGCTATGCGGGGCTGGCACCGTTCGATTGGATGGCCGAGAACCACGAGACCCAGGGCGGAGTCTCCGCAGTGCGAACGACAGCTGGGCTCGACGAGGGCCCCCTCGTCGCCCAGCAACTCCTCGCGCTCACCGGGGGAGAGACGGCCAGGGAGATCCGGGACATGCACTTCGCCGCGTCCTGGCGCCTGTTCGATCTGGTGCTGCCGACACTGCTGGACCGGTCCTACCGGACCTGGGATCAAGACCTGAGCAAGCGCACCTACTTCGGCCACCCGCCCGCCGAGGCTTCGCTGGAGTCTCGCGTATGACCGCGCATCGGCGCACGGGGCTGGTCGCGACCCTCCTCGGTTTCTTCATCGTCATGCTCGATACGACCATCGTCAATGTCGCCCTCGCCGAGATCGGCACTGACCTCGACACGACGGTGGGCTCACTGCAGTGGGTCGTCGACGCTTACACCCTCGTGTTCGCCGCGTTCCTTCTCACAGCTGGGGGCGCATGCGACCGTCTCGGGGCCCGCAGGGTCTACCTCGCTGGCCTGGTGGTCTTTGCTGTGCTCTCGGCCGTGTGCGCCCTCGCTCCCACAGGCGGGTTCCTCGTCGCTGGTCGCGCCGTCCAGGGGGTGGGCGCGGCAGCGATCGTGCCGGGCTCTCTGGCATTGCTGTCGGCTGTGTACGACGATCCGAAGGAACGAGCACGCGCCATCGGGCTGTGGGGCGGCGCAGGAGGTGTTGCCGCCGCGATCGGACCGGTCCTGGGCGGAGCGCTGGTGTCGACGATCGGGTGGCGGGCGGTGTTCTGGGTCAACCTCCCCATCGTCGCTATCGGCTGTCTGCTCACCTTGTGGGCAATTCCCGCGCTCACGGGCAGTCGCGCGAGACGGGTGGACCTACCCGGACAGGTGCTCTCCGTGCTCACGCTGGTGGCAGTAACCTATGCAGTCATCACCGCAGGCGAACACGGATGGTCACCCTGGCGGGTAGCCGTGCTGATCGCCGGGGGCGTCTTCCTCGCCCTGTTCATCATCGCAGAGCGACGACACCCGGACCCGATGCTGCCGATGGCCTTGTTTACTCGTGCCCGGTTCTCCGTGGCCGCAATGGTAGGGCTCGCGCTCAACATCAGCTTCTTCGGACAACTCTTCGTGCTCTCCCTCTTCTTCCAGCAGTACCTGGGATACGAGCCGTGGCTGGCAGGCCTCGCGCTGGCACCACAGGCGTGCAGCGCCGTGGTCGCGTCACCGCTGGGCGGCCGTGCCGTCGCCCGGTGGGGCGCGTTCCCCACCATGCTCACCGGCCTGGTAGTCGGCACGATCGGCTTCAGCAGCCTCGTGCTGCTCACCGCAGAAACCCCTTACGTGGTGGTCGCGGTGTTGACCTTCACGGCTGGATTCGGGATGGCCTTCGCGATGCCGGCCGCGACCTCGGCCGCAGTGGCCTCGGCCCCGCCGGAACATGTCGGCATCGCAGGAGGAGTCATCAATGCCGCCCGCCAGACCGGCAGCGTCGTCGGCGTCGCAGTCCTCGGCGGAATGGTCGCCAGTGGAGCGTTCCTCACAGGCTTCCACACAGCCGTCGCGGTTGCCGGTGGAGTCTTCGGTGCCGCAGCGCTCGTAGTTGCTGCCACCATCATCAGTCACCTACAGGAGCCAGTTACACCTGAAGTTTAGAATCATTGTGTGATGAAACACCATCGGAGGAGGTCGAAGAAGCCGTCAGTCGAACGCGTACTGTGCTCCGAAACTGGTAAACG
>NZ_JBFNEH010000128.1:0-1755 GCF_040797425.1 Symbiobacterium sp.
GTTCGCCCTGGCTGGCACCCGGGGGGCCCGGCCGCTGGCAGCCGTGCAAGAAGCATCTGTTTCCAAGTCCGTCACTCCTCTTCGCCCTGGTTGGCGCCCGGGGGGCCCGGCCACTGGCAGCCGTGCACGAAGCACCTGCTTGCCGCTCCCTCAATCGTGTTCGCCCTGGATGGTGCCCCGGAGGGCACGACGACCATCCCAGCCGTAGGACACGAGGATGCCCACCCACCCGTCTGACAGCTGCCAGACCTGGGATAGCCGAACAATCCGAACACTCGCGCGAATAGCCGTTGACTCCGTACATACGTTTGGCTATACTGGATGCAGATACCGTTACTGGGGGTTGCATCCATGGTGAGCGGTGCCGTTGAGCAGAGGAGGCGTCATCCCGCTGATCAGACCGGGCCGTGCCCCGTTGTACGAGCTGCGACCGAGGAGATCCCGTCGGCAACCGGACGTGCAACAGACGGCCAGTCGTCCCCGCCGTGTGTGCCCAGCGGCTATCCTCCTTGTCCTCGTTGCGGTAGCAGCAGGGTGATAGGGCGGGGTAGTTTCTCCCGCAAGGACGGAACCCGGGAGCGGCGTTATCAGTGCAAGAGTTGCGGGCGAAGCTTCAACCCCAGCACGGGCACCCCTGTAGCGCGACTTCGCAAACGGGAAGAATGGCGGCTTCATCAGAATGTGATGGCCGAGTCGCTGCCTCTCCGCAAAGTAGCAGCCCGCCTGGGCATCCACCTGAGCACGGCCTTTCGGTGGCGCCATCGGTTCATGGAAGCCCTACGGGTCAGGCCTCAGCCGCGACTGTCCGGCACCGTGGCGTTGTGCGAGACCCTCGTTCGATACTCCGAAAAAGGAAGCCGTACCACGGTGGGGCCAGGCAGTTACCACAGCCGCTGGAGCCTACTCCGGCGAGGTGACTCCAGGGCTTTCGGCGACGGCCCCATCGCCCGCGCCCGGCGCGTAGGTGCCCCGGTGTTCCGCTACTGCGTTGACGGACGCCCCACCCGGGTGGCGCTGGCCACCGACGGGCACAGCATCTCCACGGCCATTCTCGGGAACCGCCGCCAAAATGCAGAAACCCTGACCCCGCACCTCTCCCGGCTCTTCACTCCGGGATCAACCGTCTGGGTCAACCCCGTTGCCGTCATCGCCAACAACCCTTACGAAGAGGCTTGCCCGCAGGTCGGGCTATCGTACCGGGATGCGCGTTGCGCCCCGCGCAACGCCCGCGGCAAAGACGCGCGCCTGCTGCGTGCGGCTGACCGGCTCGCGGCCAACTTGTTTGGATGGCTATCACAGTTTCTTGGGATTGCCACGCGCTACCTGGAGCGTTACCTCGCCTGGTTCATATGGCTTGAGGAACGAGAAAGGCCCGCGTAGTACTCCCGTGGCGGTCTTGGCGGCGGGGCAGCTCCGCCTCACCGCGGCAGAATGCTCGCGGGCGTCAGTCTCCGTGCTCATCCCTGGGTCCCGGAGCTCGGGGGCCAGACCTGCCCCAGGGTGGCGGTTTCGCCGGGTGTGGTCCCTTTTCCCAAGGCCCTTCCAAGCCTGCATTCCGGTTGGGTACCGCTCGTTTTCACAAGCACTGTCCCAGGGTGGCGCCACGGGTGTGTGCCCCGCTTTTCTCAGGCCCATCCCTGGCTTGGCGCGTTCAGTCCGTGTTCACCATGTCTTCCGGAGGTCTGCCCAAGCCGGCGCCGTCGACCCATTTGCACTATGTCTTGCAGAGGTCTGCCCAAGCCGGCACCTCCGATC
>NZ_JBFNEH010000129.1:0-1666 GCF_040797425.1 Symbiobacterium sp.
GGCGTTGTTGTTCTGGTTCGCGCTGATCTCCGCTCTGATCACCGCGGTGGTGTGGACCATCATCGGCAGCCCGGACGATGCCGTGGTGCGCACGGTCACGGTGCTGGTCATCGCCTGTCCGCACGCCCTGGGCCTGGCGATTCCGCTGGTCATTGCGATCTCCAGCGAGCGGGCCGCGAAATCCGGGGTGCTCATCAAGGACCGGATGGCGCTCGAGCGGATGCGCACCATCGACGTGGTGCTCTTCGACAAAACCGGCACCCTGACCGAGGGTGCGCACGCGGTCACCGGTGTCGCGGCAGTTGTCGGCGTCACCGAGGGCGAGCTACTGGCCCTGGCCGCCGTCGCGGAGGCCGACAGTGAGCACCCCGTGGCCCGCGCCATCGTGGCGGCCGCGGCCGCCCCTCCCGAGGCCTCCCGTCGGCAAATCCGTGCAACTGGTTTCAGCGCCGCCTCCGGCCGGGGGGTCCGGGCCACTGTCGATGGCGCTGAGATCCTCGTGGGCGGGCCGAACATGCTGCGCGAGTTCAACCTCACGACCCCGGCCGAGCTCACCGACACCACCAGCGCCTGGACCGGGCGTGGGGCCGGTGTGCTCCATATTGTCCGCGACGGTCAGATCATCGGTGCGGTAGCCGTCGAGGACAAGATCCGCCCCGAATCCCGTGCCGCCGTGAAAGCCGTGCAGGACCGCGGGGTAAAGGTCGCGCTGATCACCGGCGACGCCCAGCAGGTCGCCCACGCCGTCGGTCAGGACATAGGCATTGATGAGGTCTTCGCTGAGGTCCTGCCCCAGGACAAAGACACCAAGGTCACGCAGCTGCAGGACCGGGGTTTGAGCGTGGCCATGGTCGGTGACGGTGTCAATGACGCCCCCGCTCTGACCCGCGCGGAAGTCGGTATCGCCATCGGTGCCGGCACGGATGTGGCCATGGAATCTGCCGGGGTGGTCCTAGCCAGTGATGACCCGCGGGCAGTGCTGTCGATGATTGAGCTGTCCCAGGCCAGCTACCGCAAGATGATCCAGAACCTGATCTGGGCCTCTGGCTACAACATCCTCGCCGTGCCGTTGGCCGCCGGAGTGCTCGCCTCGATCGGGTTCGTGCTGTCCCCGGCCGTGGGCGCGATCTTGATGTCTGCCTCGACCATCGTGGTGGCCCTGAACGCCCAGCTGTTGCGCCGCATTGATCTGGAGCCGGCTCACCTGGCTCCGACCGACGGGAAGGAGGAACACAGTGGGTCGATATCCCCCGTAACCGTTACTGACTGACCTTGTCTCTCGACCCCTAACTCACACCACTTTTGAAAGGAACGCTCATGAAACGCAGCATTACCCTCGCCGCCTTGGTACTGACCTCCACCCTGGCGCTGACCGCCTGCAGCGACGCCACCGACAACTCCGACGATGCCGACACCACCAGCACCACGACGGCAACCGCAGAGACCAACGAGACCCACCAGGAAGACACCACCACTGCCGACGAAGAGCACGGCGGGCACGACCACCCTGCCGACGGCGGGGCACCGCCGGCAGGCATTGAAGAGGCCGAGGATCCCACGTACCCGGTGGGCACCGAGGTCATCCTCACCGCTGACCACATGCCCGGCATGGACGGGGCCACCGCCACCATTTCCGGGGCGTTTGACACCACGACCTATTCGGTCA
>NZ_JBFNEH010000130.1:0-1594 GCF_040797425.1 Symbiobacterium sp.
GGCCAGACCGTCTACGCCCCGCTGGCCGATGGCCGCTACATCGCTGCCGAGATCGTCTCGCCGGTGTTCTACGACCCCAAGGGTGAGCGGCAGAACGTCGCCTAACGAGGATAGCGCTCCATGAACAACATCAACGTGTACGACCAATACTCCGCCAAGGCGCGCGCCGAATCCCCGCTGTTCCACGCTGAGCTGAACAAGCTCGCGGGCCGCGGCCCGGGCACCGCCGGGGTGACCCTGCGCGAGCGGGCCCTGTTGGGTCACCTGGTGATCCGTGGCGACGCCCATGACGAAGGCTTCACCGGCGCCGTGCAGAGCGTGGTCGGCCTGGAAGTGCCCGGTCCGCTGGCGATCACCCAGAAGGGCGAGAGCTCGCTGCAGTGGCTTGGCCCGGACGAGTGGCTGCTGGTGGTACCCGGTGGCAGCGAATTCGCCACCGAGCAGGCCCTGCGCCAGGCCCTGGGCGAGCGCCACGTCGCCATCGTCAACGTCGGCGGGGGCCAGACCCTGGTCGAGCTCAAGGGACCCAAGGTGCGTGAAGTGCTGATGAAGTCCACCTCCTACGACGTCCATCCGAGCAACTTCCCGGTGGGCAAGGCGGTGGGCACGGTGTTCGCCAAGTCCCAGCTGGTGATCCGCCACACGGCGGAAGACACCTGGGAACTGGTGGTGCGTCGCAGCTTCGCCGACTACGTCTGGCGATCCCGACCTGCGTGATGCGCAGGTCGGGTTTTGTGATTCGGGCTTCATCTCCATGCAAAGGACTTCATCATGAGCCGCACGCCCGATACCTGGATTCTCACCGCCCAGAGCCCGAGTCGCCTCGGCACCGTGGACGTGGTCACGCGCTATCTGTTCGAGCAGGGCTGCTATGTCACCCAGCACCACAGCTTCGATGACCGCGAAGCCCAGCGCTTCTTCATCCGGGTGGAATTCCAGGTGCCCAGCGATTTCAACGAGGGCCTGTTCCGCGTCGGCCTGGACCTGCGCTTCACGCCCTTCGACATGACCTTCGAGCTGACCCCGCCCGGCTATCGCGCCAAGGTCGCCATCATGGTCTCCAAGGCCGACCACTGCTCTACCGCCAGCGCATCGGCCAGTTGTCCATGGACGTGGTGGCGGTGATCTCCAACCACCCGGATCTGGAGCCCCTGGCGGCCTGGCACGGCATTCCCTATCACCATTTTCCGCTGGATCCCCAGGACAAACCGGCTCAGGAGGCCAGGGTGTGGCAGGTGCTGCAGGAGACCGGCGCGGAGCTGGTCATCCTCGCGCGCTACATGCAGGTGCTGTCGCCCGAGCTGTGCCGTCGCCTCGATGGCTGGGCAATCAACATCCACCATTCGCTGCTGCCGGGTTTTAAGGGCGCGCGTCCCTATCACCAGGCCTATGCCAAGGGCGTCAAGCTGGTGGGTGCCACGGCGCACTACATCAACAACGACCTCGATGAAGGCCCCATCATCGCCCAGGGCGTCGAGTCCGTGGACCATGCCCACTACGCCGAGGACCTGGTGGCCCGTGGCCGCGACATCGAGTGCCTGACCCTGGCCCGGGCGGTGGGCTATCACCTGGAGCGTCGCGTCTTCCTCAACGC
>NZ_JBFNEH010000131.1:0-1534 GCF_040797425.1 Symbiobacterium sp.
TGACCGTGGTCGATGACTTCCTCGCCGTGTCCATCATCGGCATCGTCTATAGCGAGGAGATCCGGATCGTCCCGTTGCTTATCGCCCTCGCCAGCCTCGTTGGATTGTGGTTGTTGGGGCGCACCCGCCAGTGGCGGGCGACGCCGTATGTGTTGATCGTGATCGTGCTGTGGTTCGCGACCGTGTACTCCGGCATCCATGCCTCCCTGGCCGGGATGGCTGCGGGGCTCCTGATCCCCGCCTACGCGACGCAGCGTCACAAAGTCGTCGCGGCAAGACAACTGTTCCGTGACTTCTGGCAGTCTCCGAGTGCCGCATCGGCCCACGCGGTGGACCGCGGACTATCCCGCGGTATCTCTGTGAACGAGCGGCTGCACGAGTTCCTGCGGCTTCCGGCGGCACTGCTGATCGTGCCGGTGTTCGCCTTGGCGAACGCCGGGGTGGATCTGCGTGGCGGGTTGCTCGCTGAGGCCTTCGGCTCGCCCGTGACCTGGGGCGTCATCTCGGGACTCGTGCTCGGTAAGCTTCTAGGCATCGGGCTCATCACTCTAGCCGCAGTCCGCCTCGGACTGGGGCGCCTGCCGATGGGCGTCGGGATGGGGAGCGTGTTCGGTGGTGCGGCGCTGTCCGGGATCGGTTTCACCGTGTCGCTGCTCATCATCGGGCTCGCGTTCGGTACGACCTCTAACCTGGGCCGCCAGGCGACGGTCGGGGTGCTCGTGTCGATGGTACTCGCCACGTTGCTGGGGTGGCTCATATTCAAGGTCGCCGCTCTCAAGTGGGGGGAGGAGACTGCCGATTTGCCGATGGTACTTGAGCCACCAGTCGATCCGGAGGTCGATCACATCCGCGGTCCGGAGGACGCCCAGCTCACGCTCGTGGAGTACGTTGACTTCGAGTGCGCGTACTGTGCACACGCCACCGGTTCGTGGGACGATCTGCGCGCCCACTTCGGGGACGACCTGCGGTATGTGGTGCGCCATCTGCCGCACCACCCGCACGGGCCGATTGCCGCGCGGGCGTCCGAGGCAGCGGCGAACCAGGGGATGTTCTGGCCGTGGCTGGACTTCGTGTTCACCCGTCAGCATGCGCTGGAGCGAGAGGACTTGATCGGCTACGCCGCCGAGCTGGGTCTTGACATCGATCGGTTCATCGCGGATCTCGACAGTCCCGCAGTGATAGAGCGTGTTGAGCGTGACCTCGTCAGCGCGGTCGCCAGCGGTGCGCACGTCACTCCTACGTTCTTCATCGAGGGGCGTCGTCTGCTCGGCAGTTACGACGCCCGCACTCTCACCGCAGTGCTCGAAGCCAGTCGCCGCGGCCCTCGCACTCAGGAAGTCCCGTCCTGAGCGGGGCGAACTACAGGATAAGAACATGCCAAGCAATTCTTTCGGTGAATCCTCTTGTACCGCTGCAGCCAGCGGCCTCGTGCAGGTGCGTGGCGCGCGCGAGAACAACCTCAAAGAGGTGGACGTCTCCATCCCGCGGAATGCGCTGGTGGTGTTCTCGGGTGTCTCCGGCTCCGGGAAGTCCT
>NZ_JBFNEH010000132.1:0-1528 GCF_040797425.1 Symbiobacterium sp.
TCTACGACCAGCCCGATGCCGCCAGCGTCAACGCCCAGTTCGACCGGGCGTGTCAGATGGTCTGTGTAAGCCGTACCGAGAGGAACGGTAAGAATCATGACCATGACCGACGAGAAGAACCCAGGCGAGCCCTCGGGCCAGGACCTGGTCGAGCAGCTGAAAGCCTCAGGGCAGCTTGATGCCCTGTTCGCGCAGATCGACGCGGGCGGCGTCGAGCTCACCGGTGACGGCGGGTTCGTGCCCGCGCTGGTCAAGGCCGCGCTCGAGCGGGGCCTGCAGGCCGAGCTGACCAGCCATCTGGGCTACGAGAAGGGCTCGAGCGAGGCGCCGAAGCACGCCAACTCCCGCAACGGGACCACCCCGAAGACCGTGGAGTCCGAGGTCGGGCCGATCGAGCTGGACGTCCCGCGAGACCGGGGCGGGTCGTTCACCCCGCGCCTGGTGCCCAAGGGCCAGCGGCGCCTCGGGGGCCTGGATGACATGATCATCAGCCTCTATGCCGGCGGAATGACGATCCGGGACATCCAGCACCACCTGGCCTCCACGATCGGCACGGACCTGTCGCACGAGACGATCTCCAACATCACCGACGCCGTGAGCGAAGAGGTCCTGGCGTGGCAGTCGCGGCCGCTGGAGGAGTTCTATCCGGTGATCTATCTCGACGCAATCCGGATCAAGATCCGAGAGAACAGCCAGGTCCTCAACCGTGCCGCCTACATCGCCGTCGGCGTGGACCTCGAGGGCATCAAGCACGTGCTGGGGATCTGGGTCCAGGACACCGAGGGCTCGGCGTTCTGGGCCCACGTCTGCGCCGATCTCGCCAACCGGGGCGTGCAGGACGTGCTGATCGTGTGCTGCGACGGGCTCAAGGGCCTGCCGGAGGCGGTCGAGGCGACGTGGCCGGACTCGATGGTCCAGACCTGCGTGGTTCACCTGATCCGGGCCGCGATGCGGTTCGTGGCCTACCAGGACCGCAAGAAGGTCGCCGCCGCGCTGAAGCCGATCTACACCGCCCCCAACGAAGAGACCGCGAGGAAGGCGCTGGCCGAGTTCGAGGCCTCCGAGCTCGGCACGAAGTACCCGTCTGCAGCCGCGACCTGGGCGAACTCCTGGGAGCGGTTCATCCCGTTCCTGCAGTTCCCACCCATGCTCCGCAAGGTCATCTACACGACCAACAGCATCGAGTCGCTGAACTTCCAGCTACGGAAGGTGACCAAGAACCGCGGCCACTTCCCCTCGACCGAGGCGGCGGTGAAGCTGCTCTGGCTGGCGATCTGCAACATCGAAGACAAACGCGCCGCCGAACGCGCTCGGGACCGGGGCAAACCCGCCGGCCAGCGCAAAGCCCAGGGCCGGCTCGTCGAAGGTCAGGCCGTCACGAACTGGAAGCAGGCCCTCGCCCAGCTCGCCGCGGCCTACCCCGACCGGATCAACCCCTACCTGTGACCACCCCGCTTACACAGACAAGTTGACACGCCCGTCTCAGATTTACCCGACAGATTGTCGGGTCGCGTGTTCATGCGGGTCT
>NZ_JBFNEH010000133.1:0-1433 GCF_040797425.1 Symbiobacterium sp.
CATCAAGATCGCGCCCACGGCCGGGGACAGCACGAACCCGGTCGGGGTCGAGATGATGGGTAAAACTGATCAGGATAAGACGGTGTAGCCGGCCTCCTCGATGGCCCGGCGAACCATCTCCGGAGGTACGACACCGGTGACCGTGACGGTGGAAACACCACCAGCAGCGAGATCAATCTGGACGTCGTCGACCTGGGGGAGGGCCTGAAGGGCCTGGGTCACGCTTTTCGCGCAGTGCCCGCAGGTCAGGCCGGTGACCTGGTAGCTAGGGGAGGACCCTCCTGCTGACGAGTCGCTGGCGGCAGGGATGGAGGCGGTGTCGGCACGTGAGGCAGGTCCGCAACAGCTGCAGCCGTGGGAGGCCATCGGCAAGAGGCGGGGCGGGGAGGTGATCATGGGAAAGCTCCTTCGGTTCGGTGGGGTGCGGCGATGCCGCTCTCTAGCGTATACCCCCAGGGGGTATATTTTCAGCATACCCACCGGGGGTATATTTTCAATGGGTGGCGGCGCGGCCCTCACGCGGGGCAGGGTGTGGTCACCGAGCAGCCTCCTCACTGTCGGGAGGGGACAGCGGGAGGCGGAGGGCAAACACCGCTCCGCGACCGGGTCCGGGGGAGGTGGCGGTGAGAGTGCCGCCGTGGGCCTCGATCAATGCCTTGGAGATGGTCAGACCGATACCGGCCCCGGCGTCGTCCCGGCTGCGGGCGGCATCCCCCCGGTAGAAGCGTTCGAAGATGTGTCCGAGCTGGTCAGGTGGGATGCCCTCGCCGTCATCGGCGACGTGGATGAGCGCGGTGGACGCCCCCTGCCGGTGGACGCTGATCCGGACCTGCCCGCCGGCCGGGGTGTGCCGTAGCGCGTTCGACAGGAGATTGCTCATCACCTGGCCGAAGCGTTGCCGGTCCACGAGCACCCGGGCGGTGTCCGTAATGGTCTCGACCTGTAAATCGACGCCTTTGTCAGCATAAGCTTCCCCCGCGGCAGCAGCGGCGGTATGGAGCAGATCCCCGAGCCCTTCCTCCGCCAGGTCCAAATCGATCCGGTGTTCCTGGGCCCGGGAGACATCGTCGATGTCTTCCATCAACCGGGTCAGGCGGGTGAGTTGGTCAGCCATGATCGTGTGGGTGGCATTATTCCAGTCCACGACTCCGTCCTGGAGACCATCGAGGTAGACCGTGAGCACCGATAAGGGGGTGCCCATTTCGTGGGCCAGATCAGAGAGCATCTGGCGACGGACCTGTTCGGTGTGTTCCAGCCGGTCGGCCATGGTGTTGAAGGCATGCGCCAGGGTGGTGACCTCGGGGCCTGCTTTTCCGGCGGGCACGCGGATACGGGAGTTGCCGGCCGTCAGGCTGGTAGCGGCGCGGGTCAGATCCTGCAGGGGGGTGCGCAGACGACGCGATAACCACAGGCTGGCCAGCAGGGCGCTGATC
>NZ_JBFNEH010000134.1:0-1292 GCF_040797425.1 Symbiobacterium sp.
GGGTACAGCGCGGCCCCGGCCGGAGGCGGTTTCTCCGGCCGGGGCCAGCACGCCGTCTCACGGCCTGCCGCGGGTGCGGCTGCGGTTCCGGGCCTCCTGCCACTCCTTGAGCAGGCGCTTCGCCTGCTCCTTGGTGAGGCGTCCGTTCTTCACGGCCTCCTCGAGCTTCGCCTTGACCTCGGCCTCCGATGCGTGGGGCGAGAGGCCTTGGCGGCGAAGGGCCCGCCATTCCTGCAGGCGGGCGGCCTCCTCTTGCGTGATCTGGCCTGAAGCCCGGGCCCGTTCGATCATCTGATCGATCTCGGCGTTCAGCTGCTCCATGCGGGTGCGCCGGAGGTTGCGGATGTCGTTCAGCAACTGCCGCATTCCCGGCGACATCTCCGGCGCCGCCTCCTTCGGCCGCGACTCGGCGGCCAGTGCGCTGCCGGTCAGGAGCAGGAGCGTCCAGACCGACAGCAGCGTCCATGCGATCCAACGCTTCAGCGTACGCATGCCGTGAAACCCTCCCCTGGTTCTTCCCGCCTAGCTGCGGCCGTGGTGTTCCTCCTCCCCGACCGCGTCGGGCGCACGGTCGGTGAACTCGCCCTGATTGCCGCCGGCCTGATATCCGCGCGCAACCGCTTCGTGGCTCCACGCCTCGCCCGGGCGCATCTCGCCCAGCTGCCGCTGGGTCTCCGACGGGACCTTCGCCTGTGGCTGCGGACCTGCGGTGCGGCCTTGAACCCGATCTGCCTCCATTGCCCACCCCCCTTTGGGCCCTAGTCTTTCCCAGAGGGCGACCTTTCCATGAACTTGTCTGCGCTAAGCCTTTTCTGTATAATCACCAGGGTAAGATACCCACCGTGCGGGAAGGAGAAGCAGTATGACGAACCATCCGAACCTGTGGCCGTATCAGGAAGCGAAGCGCATCATCGGGCGTTGGCCAGATAAAGAGCGCTACATCCTGGAGACGGGCTTCGGCGCATCCGGCCACCCGCACATGGGCACCATCGGCGAGGTCGTGCGCACGTTCTACGTGGCCAAGGCTTTGAAGGACCTGGGCCGGGAGTCGGAGATCATCGTCTTCTCCGACGACATGGACGGGCTGCGCAAGATCCCGACCAACATCGACGCCCCGTGGCTGAAGGAGCACCTGGGCAAGCCGGTCACCCGCATCCCCGATCCCTACGGCACGCACCAGTCCTTCGGCCACCATATGGACGCCGAGTTGATCGAGATGATGGCGAAGACGGGCATCCAGGCCCGCTTCCTCTCGGCGGCCGACTGTTATGCCAACGGCACTTTCGACGAGG
>NZ_JBFNEH010000135.1:0-1195 GCF_040797425.1 Symbiobacterium sp.
AGGGTCTGCACGGCTTCGGGCACCTCGGGCCGCAGCTCGTCGCGGACCCCGATCGCCCCAGAGAGGGCGTCATCGACGGTGACCAGGACGCAGGTCTGGCCCTCGGACTCCATGCGCTCAACGTCCGCTTTCAGTGGCCCGGCGTCGATCCATCGGGGGCTGCCCACCAGCACCCGTCGGCCTTCGACGGTGCCGCCGATGCCATGCCCAGCTTCCTCGCTGATGTCCGAGGCGGTGGGCGCTTCGGGCCCCGCTGCCGCGATCGCCGCGGCGAGGGGGTGTGTCGATTGCTGCTCAACTGCTGCCGCGAAGGAAAGCACCTGCGTCCGATCGAATCCGTCTACCGGGACCACTCCGGTAACCTCAGGCTGGTTGCGGGTAAGGGTTCCGGTTTTGTCCACTGCCAGGTGACGGATGCCGCCGAGTCGCTCGAACGCCGCGCCGGACTTGATGACCACTCCGAACTGGCTGGCCGCGCCGATCGCGGCCACGACCGTCAGCGGCACGGAGATTGCCAGCGCGCACGGCGACGCTGCGACCAGGACTACCAGCGCACGGGTGATCCACGTCTCAGGGTCGCCCAGCAGCGAGCCGATAACGCCGACCAGCACCGCCAGGATCATCACCCCGGGCACTAGGGGTTGGGCAATCCGGTCGGCGATCCGGGCGCGGTCGCCCTTTTCCGCCTGCGCTTGCTCGACTAGGTCCACGAGTGTGGTCAGCGAGTTGTCCGTTCCAGCTGCGGTCGTCTCGACCTCCAGCACCCCGGCGGAGTTGATCGCTCCCGCAGGCACTTCGTCGCCGGGCGCAACCTCCTCCGGAATGGATTCTCCGGTGATCGCTGAGGTGTCAAGGCTGGAGCGCCCGGACCGAATGATGCCGTCCGTGGCGATCCGCTCCCCGGGGCGCACGAGCATTAGCTCGCCAACCTCGAGGTCCTTCGCTTCGACCTCGGCCGCTGTGCCGTCGCGCAGCACCGTCGCGGTCTGCGGTACCAGCTTCAACAGTGCCCGCAGTCCGCCTTGGGCCCGGTCCATCGCCTTGTCTTCCAGTGCTTCGGCGATCGAGTACAGGAACGCTAGCGCCGCGGCCTCTCCGACGAATCCGAGGATCACCGCGCCGACCGCGCTGATCGTCATTAGCAAGCCAATGCCGAGCTTGCGCTACGTGACAAGGGTCCGGATCGCTCCAGGCG
>NZ_JBFNEH010000136.1:0-1179 GCF_040797425.1 Symbiobacterium sp.
TGTTTAGTGCGAGGGCGACTGCGGCGATGTCAAGGCGTCGAAGCAACATGGGGCTCGCCGGCGAGCAGTCGAGCGAATGCCTCGGTGGGCGTGAGATAGCCCAGTCGGCGGCGGGGTCGATTGTTGATCTCCTCGGCGATGGTGGTGAGGTAGGGCTGGTGATCGGGGATCACCGTGCCCTTGGGCAGATACTCCCGGTAGAGCCGGTTCGTGTTCTCGTTGCTGGGCCTCTGCCAGGGCGAGTGGGGATCGGCGAAGTAGACCGGCATCGCCGTGGCCAGGGAGACCTTCGCGTGCTGGGCCATCTCGCTGCCCTGGTCCCACGCCAACGATGCCTTCATCATCTCGGGCAGGTCGTTGAAAAACTCGATGACCGCGTCAGCGGTTGGCTCGGCGTGTTTCGAGGGCAGGGCCAGCAGCCCGGTGAACCCGCTCATCCGCTCCACCAGCGTCGCCGCGCACGAGGTGCCGTTCTTCCCGATGATCAGGTCACCCTCCCAGTGCCCCGGCACCCGACGCTGGGCGGCGTCCTCACCTCGCTCCGCGATCGGGACCATACCTACGATTGGGCCACCGCGCGTCCGCCCGGTCGTACGTGGTCGGCGCTTGGTCCGCTTGGACTGCAGGAAGATGCCCTTGCGGGCGAGCTCACCCTTCGGGATTGCGTAGATGTACTGGTAGATAGCCTCACCGGAGACGGTTCGGCCGCGTGCGTCAGGAGAGTTCGCCATGCGTTCAACGGTCGGGTCTGTCGCCTCCAGACGCAACCGGCCCGCTATCTCGTTCGGCGTCCAGGACGCGGCCAGGTCGGCGTCCACCCTCGCCTGCAGCACCGGATCCCCCGCGACCTTCCGCTGCTGCGGGCGAGCTCGCCGACGCTGCGCTCTGACGTCTGCGGTCACGGCCTGGTAGCCGCGGGTCTTCGTCGAGTTCCGGTGAAGCTCCCGCGAGATCACCGACGGGCAACGCCCCAGGTGACGGGCGATCCTCCGCACCGACCAGCCCGCTTTCGAGGCCGCCGAGATCTCCGACCTGTCGCTGAACGACAACCCCACCCGCGCCATCTGCACACTCCACCGATCAGACCCCCGCCGACCGGGAGTGTTGCTTCGACGCTATGACACCACCCCGGTGTGGACCGGCCGCGCAATTCCAGAAAATGTTATGACACGTTTACTC
>NZ_JBFNEH010000137.1:0-1146 GCF_040797425.1 Symbiobacterium sp.
GCACCACCCGCACCGAAACCACGGTTAACGCAGGGGATACGCTCACAATCGTCAGCGGGCGCGATACGAATCTCACCGGGGCACAGGTCAGCGGGGAGAGCGTCCTGGCCGATATCGGGCGTAACCTGACCATTACCAGTGAACAGGACACCGACCGTTACGACAGCAAACAGCAAAACGCCAGCGCGGGCGGCAGCTTTACCTTCGGCACCATGAGCGGCTCGGCCAGCGTTAACTACAGCCGCGACAGCATGAACAGCGACTACGTCTCCGTGAAGGAGCAGAGCGGTATCTTCGCAGGCTCCGGCGGGTTCGACATCAACGTCGGCGGCCACACGCAGCTCGACGGCGCGGTTATCGCCTCCACCGCCACGGCGGATAACAACCGCCTCGACACCGGGACGCTCGGCTGGCGGGATATCCACAATACCACTGAATACGACGTGGAGCACCAGAGCGCGGGCATCAGCACCGGCGGCAGCATCGCGGGGCAGTTCACCGGGAATATGGCGAGCAACCTGCTGGTCGGGGCGGACAGCAGCGGCAGCGCGGAGGGCACCACGCGTGCGGCCATTGAAAACGGCACGGTGGTGGTTCGCGATAAGGAGCATCAGACGCAGGACGTGGCGGACCTGAGCCGCGACACGGCGAATGCCAACGGCAGCATCGACACCATTTTCGATAAGGAGAAAGAGCAGCGCAGGATGGAGGAGGCGCAGCTTATCGGGGAAATCGGCAGCCAGGTGGCGGATATCGCCCGCACGCAGGGTGAAATCGCGAAACAGGAGGCCATGAACGACCCGGCAGCGCTCCGCGCCGCAGAGGAGAAGCTGAGGGCTGAGGGCAAGAGCAACCCTACCCCTCAGGAGATAGCCGACCAGGCCGGACGCACGGCAATTGAACAGTACGGCACGGGCAGCGACATGCAGCGCGCCATCCAGGCGGCTACCGCTGCCGCTCAGGGTCTGGCGGGCGGCGACATGACCGCCGCGCTGGCCGGAGCGGCGGCACCGTACGTGGCGGAGATTATCGGCCACCGTTCCGGGCTGGACGATACGATGGAAAAAGCCGCCGCCCACGCGGTGGCGAATGCGGTGCTGGCCGCGATGCAGGGGAAAGACGCGCTGGCGGGTGCGGCTGGAGCAG
>NZ_JBFNEH010000138.1:0-1115 GCF_040797425.1 Symbiobacterium sp.
GCAAAGCGCGCCAAGATTAACCCAGTGATTAAGTTCCGCCCATCCGGCGTGCACAGCTGGGAATACTGGCAGTTTGAGATGCAGCAGGCATGGCCCTACATCGCAGATGCCCTCGAGATGGACAAGGGTGATCGCGGTGCGGACTGTGAGGCCATCGGCGCCATCGCCAAGGAGACCAAGAGCGGCGTCATTGGCTCTTGCTTGAATAACGAGTACGACGTCGCTAAGAAGGGCAAGGCCCAGGACTTCGAGTCTGGTACCGCTTACTGGTCCCCGGATACCGGTGCGCACGCCCTCTTCGGCCGCATTGGTGCCCGCTACGCCGAAATCGGCGGACCTACCTCCTGGCTGGGCTTCCCTAAGACCGGCGAGTCTAAGACCCCGGACGGCAAGGGCCGCTTCGTGCACTTCGAGCACGGCTCCATCTACTGGTCCCCGGAGACCGGTGCTTGGGAGATTACCGGCGATATGTTCCAGGCCTGGGGCAAGAACGGCTACGAAAAGGGCGACCTGAAGTACCCGACCGGCCCGGTCAAGAAGGTCGGCGAGGGCTACATGCAGGAATTCCAGGATGGCATCCTGACCCGTAATCCGGATGGCTCCAATCAGGTAGTCCACGGTGCTATCGGCGCCAAGTACAAGGACATGGGCGGCGCTGAATCTGCGCTCGGCTTCCCGACGTCCGGTGAGAACGCCGTCAATGGCGGCTTCTTCCAGACCTTTGAAAAGGGCAGCATCTACTGGTCCCCGAAGACTGGCGCGCACTACATTTTGAAGAGCAAGATCATGGACCGCTGGGGCCAGGCTGGCTGGGAGCAGGGCGAGTTCGGCTGGCCTACTTCTGACTACTCCGAGATTGCCGCTGGCGGCCTGAGCCAGGAATTCCAGCACGGCAAGATCAGCGAGGTCCTCGGCCAGGTTCGGACCGAGAAGAAGTAGCTATGCGCAAGCTAGTAGTTGTGGGCGCGGCGCTGTGCTTGGGTCTTGCGGGCTGCGATTCCGCCACGGTGGATAGCGAACCGCCGCAAGAGACCGAGATCGCGCCCCTCGAGCGGGAGTCCGATGCCCCTTCCTCTTCTTCGGAGAGTGCCACCTCTAAGTCGCAAGAGGACCGC
>NZ_JBFNEH010000139.1:0-1095 GCF_040797425.1 Symbiobacterium sp.
AATCATACAGAACACTTTTGGAAGTGCGACGTACCCACTTTCACTTGACAGACCCTGGGAACTGCCTGCTATTGACACGCTTCCAGGCCCGCGGCATAATTAATAATCCAGGCGAGGTGAGATCATGGCCAGGACGAAGGCCAGAGACGAGCTGCAGCCCATTGCGGAGAACCGCAAGGCCCGCCACGACTACTTCGTGGAGGAGACCTACGAGGCCGGGATCGTTCTGGTCGGCTCCGAGGTCAAGTCTTGCCGCGCCGGGCGGGTCAACCTGCGTGATGCCTACGCCCAGATCAAGGACGGCGAGATCTACCTCTACGGCTGCCACATCAGCCCGTACGAGCAGGCCAATCTGTTCAACCACGAGCCGCTCAGGCCCCGCAAGCTGCTGATGCACAAGGCGGAGATTCAGCGCCTGTACGGCAAGGTCCGCGAGAAGGGTTTCACGCTGGTCCCGCTGCGGTTATACTTTAAGAAGGGTAAGGTCAAGGTCGAACTGGCCCTGGCGAAGGGCAAGCGGGCCTTCGACAAGCGCGAAGACATCGCCGCCCGCGAGGCGAAACGGGAGATGGCCCGGGCCCTGCGAGGCAAGTACGACGACTGATCCGCCCGCGTTGGCACGTGCCGGATGGCCCGGCAGCAACACGGGGGCGAAATAGGTTCGACGGGGGAGGATTCATCCAGGACAGCGAGCCGAGGTTGCGGCAGGCCTCGTTAAACAGGCCGCAAAGGATAAGTGCCAACGAAGAGTTCGCTCTCGCTGCGTAAGCAGCGCGCGGCCTGAGGCCGCGTTCGCTCCTCCGGATCGTGGGCACCGTGCGCCGGGGTTGTAGCGTCATCTAACGGGCTGTTCCTTCCGGGGTGACCGCGGACCCGGGAGGCGAGGATCCTGTCGCGGTTGGTCCGGACTGCAGCCCGCCGTCAGGCGGCAGCCTGGACGAGAACCAAAGTGACGGCTGCGCTCGGAGACGTCCTGTTTGAAACTCTTTCGGACGCGGGAGGCAGAGCCCGCCGCCTCCACCAGAAGCGAAGCGCCCCGCGGCCTTGAGGCCGTGGGGCGCTTTGCGCACGGGTTTCGTGCGGGGTGCATTACCT
>NZ_JBFNEH010000140.1:0-1084 GCF_040797425.1 Symbiobacterium sp.
TCGTCGTGGCCTGGCTGCTGGTGGGCCTCTGCGTCACGCCGGCGCTCACCCGCCTGCCGGGCTACCTCTTCGGTGATGAACCCGGCGGCCTGCAGGGCTGGGTGGCCGACTGGCTCACGCAGCCGCTGCGCGCAGCCGAGACTTTGCTGCAGCCTGCGTCAGACGCCGACCGCAGCGGACGCCTGGCCTGGGTGGCCGTGCAGACGATCCTGCTGGTGCCGCTCTTGCCGGCCATCTGGCCCGAGTACCAGTCCGGCGGCAGGATGCGGGCGGATCCCAGCGGGGCGCACGGCTCCGCCCGGTGGCGCCGCCCAAGGGAGCTCACCCGCACGCTGATCCAGGTCGGCGTGCGGTCTCGCCCGTCCGCGGGCTTCCTGGCCGGCGTCGACCGGGACCGCCGGCCGGGAAGGGCCTGGCTGGTGCCCGGTCCCCACATGCGGTCGGTGACCAATCCGCATGTGCTGGTGCTGGGCGGTTCCGGCAGCGGCAAGACCCGCCGGCTGGTGCTGCCCAACCTCTGGCTGCTGGGGCGGGCGAAGGCCGCCGGCAACCCCAACTCCATCGTCGTCACCGACCCCAAGGGGGAACTGTACAGCTACACGGCCGAGTACTTCCGCCGCCTGGGCTACAAGGTGCGCACGCTGAACCTGATCGACCCCAAGCGCAGCGACCGGTACAACCCCCTGGCGGAGGTGGTGAACCACCTGGATCAGGGGGACCGGTCGGCGGCGGCCGAGGCGGTGTGGGATATTGCCCACGCCTTCGCCTCGATGGACGACGACAAGAACGCCCACCGGGAAGACCCGTTCTGGCAGAACGCCGCCGAATCGATCATCGCCGCGTCGGTCTACTACGTGGCCGCCAACGCCCCCCGGGAGCAGCGGAACATGGCCAGCGTCTACCGGTTCATCACCGAGTACGGAAAGGACGACGGCAGCCTGCTGGACCTGGTCTTCCAGTCGATCCCCGACCTGGCCGACCCGGCCCGCACCGCCTACGGCGTCACGCAGCTCTCGGTGGAGCGGACGCGCTCCTCCATCCTGACCACCGCCGCCGTCAACCTGCGCCTCTTCGCCGACCCCAC
>NZ_JBFNEH010000141.1:0-1068 GCF_040797425.1 Symbiobacterium sp.
TCAGGGCGTGTGCGGCGGGTGAGCGGGGGGCTAACCGCTTTGAAGGCAGTCTGGGCCGGGGCGACCGGGCGGCGATGGTCAAGAATCAGTCACACCCTCGCCCGGGCGGGTGCTGAAAGTTGACACTCCCGCCTGCGAGGGCGCGCACGTAACCCGAACCGACTGGGATGTCAGGGCGTGTGCGGCGGGTGAGCGGGGGGCTAACCGCTTTGAAGGCAGTCTGGGGCGGGGTGGCCGGGCGGCGACTGTCAGGAATCGATCGCGCCCCCGCCCGGACGGGTGCTGAAAGTTGACACTCCCGCCCGCGAGGGCGCGCACGTTACCCAGATCGGTATCGGGTGGACAAACGCGAGGGCGCCCCGAACCCCCGGACCTGCCGATGTGTGCGGCAGGCCGCGGCGGTCGAGGCGCCCGTGGGCCGATCTGCCCGTCGGCAGCTCGCGTCTACTCCGTCTCCTTGATCCTAAGCAGGTTCGCCAGCACCATTGCGGCCTCGGCGCGGGTGACGGGCTGGTCGGCGGCGAAGGCGGCGTTCTCCCCCCAGACAGCGTAAGGGACATGCAGGCCGATCAGCCCGGCCCGGTGAGCCGCCCCGACCCATCCGGCGAACCAGGCGTCCCCGGCCACGTCGGCGTAGGGCGCCTCGCCCTCTGGCGTCAGGCCGGCGGCCGAGACGACCAGGCGGGCAATCTGCGCACGGGTGACGGGATCGTCCGGCCGGAAGGTGCCGTCGGGGAAACCAGAGATGAGGCCCAGCGCCACGGCTGCCTGCAGGTAGCCCTGCTCAGCCGCCCAGTGGCCGGCGGTGTCAGCGAACGGCAGCGACTGGTCCGGAATCGGGGCAGCGCCCAGCGCCCGCACGAGCAGCGTGGTCAGTTCGGCGCGGGTGAGGGACTTGTCCGGGGCGAAGGTGCGCGGCCCAATCCCGGCTACGATCCCCCGTGTGGCCAGGTCTTCCACGGCGTCGCACCAGGGCGTTCCGGCGGGTACGTCGTCAAACAGGGTTCCGCAGACGTCAGCCACCAGCAGCGCCCCGTCGCTCGTCACGGCCATGAACCGGCCGGCGCC
>NZ_JBFNEH010000142.1:0-1057 GCF_040797425.1 Symbiobacterium sp.
GAACAAGACGGGGTAGCCCGCAGGGGGCTACCCCGGTGCTGCTTTCGAAGGCACTCAGTCCAGGTCCGCACAGCGGACGATCTCGAATCCGCGCTCGTTCATGTACAGTTCAAACTGAACGTAGGGTCGTTCGCCGCCTCCCGTTTGATGTGATCGGCCGTGACATCGACCGCGTCCGTGATCGACCTCGGGTTGAAGGCTACGCGCAGGCACCCGACGTGGCCGGGGCATCCGCACGGTCCAGACCCCGAAGCCGGCACGGCGAGCACAGGACCCCGCACCGCACGGGTCATCCCCGCCAGCCCAGCAACCGGGCCGGCAGCGTCACCAGGGCCCAGATCAGCTTCAGCACCCCGTCCACGGCGATGCCCACGATGCGGAAGGGCAGGAGCAGAAGCCACAGCACCGGGTAGAGCACCAGCGCCAGCAGCGCCAGGGGCGGCGCGATCACGAACACCAGGAGCCAGAGGAGAAACGTCCGCATGTCGATCCCTCCACGGGTTAGACGCCCGGCGTCGCCAGAATCCCGCGCATCCCGGCGGAGAGGCTCCTCGAGCCGTCGTGGCGCAGCCCCGGGCGAGGCCCCCACCCCGGCATCCGCCAGACACGCCCGTCAGGTCCGCCAGTCCAGCCGCTTCACCACCAGGACCCCGGCGGCCAGCAGCCAGAGACAGAGCAGCCCGAACAGGACCCAGAACCGGAGGCCGTAGTCGCCCTGCAGCACGTCCGTGATCGCCATCGCCGCCTGCCCGGTCGGGAAGAGGTACGACGTCGCCCGCATCAGCGCCGGCAGCCGGTCCACCGGCGCCAGCACCGGCGAGAGGAAGATCACCACCAGGTAGAGCACGTTGCTGTACAGGTTCACCTCAGCCTGGGTCCGGGCCAGACCGCCGACGCCGGCGCCCACCAGCGTCAGGCTCGCCGCGGCGAGCAGCGTGAGCGGCACTGCCGCCAGCGTGTTCTGCAGCGGGATCCCCAGCTGCCAGCTCCCCACGAGCAGGCTGCTCACCATTCCCGGCAGGGCCGAGATCTGCCCGAGGCAGAAGACCGTGGCCAG
>NZ_JBFNEH010000143.1:0-1031 GCF_040797425.1 Symbiobacterium sp.
GACCTGCATGACGCACGCGCATGGCCGCGCGGCACTCCCGGCCTAGGGCGTGTCTGAGAATAGATGCACGAGTCAGCTGAGACCCTGGGGACATGTCCCGGTTCCAGATGCTCTCTGACACCCAATGGGAGTTGATCGCCCCGATGCTCCCGACCCGGACCGGCCGCGCCGGCAGGCCGTTCGCCGACGCCCGCACCATGGCGGAGGCGATCATCGACCGATACACGTGCGGAATCGCTTGGAGGGATCTGCCCGAGGTCTACGGGCCCTGGCAGACCGTGTGGACCTGGCATCGGCGCTTGGCCGAAGAGGGCACCTGGGACACGGTGCTGGCCACGCTGACCGCCGCCGCTGACGCCGAAGGCCTGATCGATTGGTCGGTCTCGGTGGACTCCACGATCGCCCGCGCCCACCAGCACGCGACGAACATCACCCGCCACACAGGGGGATGGATCGAACTACAAGAATCCGCGTGAGGAGCCGGCCGATCACGGCATCGGGCGCTCCCGTGGCGGGCTGAGCACGAAGATCCATCAGCTCGTCGATGGGACCGGGCTGCCGCTGGTCAGCCTGATCACCCCCGGCCAGGCAGGGGACTCCCCGATGCTGCTTCCTCTTCTGGCGCAGCTGCGCGTGACCCGGCCAGTAGGGCGGCCCCGGACCCGCCCCGAGGCCGTGCTGGGCGATAAGGCGTACTCCTCCCGGGCGATCCGCACCCACCTACGTGCCCGTGGGATCAAAGCGGTCATCCCCGAACCGGCCGACCAGCAGGGCCACCGCAGACGGCGCGGTGCCCGCGGCGGGCGCCCCGTCAGCCTCGACGCGGACGCCTACAAGGGCCGCAACGTCATCGAGCGCCAGTACGCGCACCTGAAGCAGTGGCGGGGTCTGGCGACCCGGTATGACAAGTACGCGATCATCTACAGGGCCGCTGTGGTCCTGAATGCTGTGCTCGCATGGTCAAAACGATTGTCAGACATGCCCTAAGTCTGACGCGCGACAGCAGTCCACCTTGCGATGGTGGGTGTAAG
>NZ_JBFNEH010000144.1:0-1024 GCF_040797425.1 Symbiobacterium sp.
CGTTGTACGTCAGGGCGCTGATCGCGGGCATGTACAGGCCGGCCCTCAGGCGCGATGAGCCCATCTTGGAGATGCGTGTCTGCCCCCGGTAGCTCCCGGACTCCTGCAGCCGTGGATTGAGCCCGGCAAAGGCGGTGATGGCGCGGCTGTTGGCAAAGCGCAGCGGGTCGCCCAGCTCCGCCAGGAGCAGGGCGGCGGTCTTGTCGGCGACTCCGTCGATGCTGGTCAGCAGGTCGCGCTTGCCTCGCAGGTCCGGGTCGTTGTCGATGTGGTCGTCGATGGCCTTGAGGGTTTCTTCGATCTCCTGGCTGACATGCTCCAGCACCGACTGGATCGAGGCCTGCACACTGGCATCGGCCACTTCCAGACGGTTGCGCTCCATCTGTTCGATTTCGCGAAGATCCCCCAGGCGCCGTACCAGGGCCTTCAGGCGCTTTACGGCACGGGGCTCGGGTTGCCAGGGGCGCAGCTCGTCCTGGTGGCGCTCGCCGTATTCGGCGATCAGCTTGGCGTCGACCTTGTCGGTCTTCACCCGCTGCAGCTGGCTGCGGGCGTAGTGGGCGATCTGCGCCGGGTTGAGGACACAGACCCGATAGCCTTGCTCCAGCAGCCATTCGGCCAGGGCTTCATGGTAGATGCCGGTGGCCTCCATCACGACCCAGGCTCCGGGTTCGCTATGTTTGTTCAGCCAGTCGCGCAAGACGGCGAAACCCGCTTTGTCGTTGGCCAGCTTGGCCTTGGTGCGGTACTTGCCGTTGGGCTGCAGGGTGGCGAGGTCAAAGGTGTGTTTGGCGATGTCGATGCCGATGACGCTGGGCATGGATTCTCCTCTCGATCCGTTCAGACGCGATCATCACTGCACCCGGCCCAACCTTGTGAATGCGAGCTCGAGGCTCTGGATACCGTTCGGGCTGTTCGAGTGAGTGTGGAGGGGCGGAGCACTATCTACGTTGCAGGCTCGCGGCCTAAGGGTGGGCACGGCTTCCTATCCCTCCCCCGATGATCAGTCGGGGACTATGCCCCT
>NZ_JBFNEH010000145.1:0-1006 GCF_040797425.1 Symbiobacterium sp.
CCGAAGACGATGGTGTCGAGCAGCGAGTTGCCGCCCAGGCGGTTGGCGCCGTGCACGCTGACGCAGGCGCACTCGCCCGCGGCGTAGAGGCCCTTCAGCCGGGTGGCGCCGTGGATGTTGGTGTCGATGCCGCCCATGGTGTAGTGCTGGCTGGGCTGCACGGGGATCGGCTCGTAGACCGGGTCGATGCCGGCGAAGTTCTTGCAGATCTCCCGCACCTCGGGCAGCCGCTCGTTGATCTTCGCCTCGCCCAGGTGGCGCAGGTCCAGGTGGACGTAACCCCCGCCCGGGCCGCCCAGGTTGAAGCCGCGCCCCTCGAGAATCTCGGTGAGGATGGAACGGGCGACGATATCGCGCGGGCCCAGCTCCATGGCCTTGGGGGCGTAGCGGGCCATGAAGCGCTCGCCCTTGTTGTTGAGGAGGTAGCCGCCCTCGCCGCGGCAGCCCTCGGTCATGAGGATGTTGGTGCCCCAGAGGCCGGTGGGATGGAACTGGATGAACTCCATGTCCTTGAGGGGCACGCCGGCCCAGTAGGCGATGGCCATGCCCAGGCCGGAGTTGAGCAGGTTGTTGGTGGAGTGGGCGTAGATCTTGCCCGCCCCGCCGGTGGCGAGGAGCAGGGCGTCGGCCTGCACCGTGCCCAGTTCACCGGTGACGATGTTCATCACCACGCCGCCAACCGCCCGGCCCTCGTGAACGGCCAGCGACAGCACCAGGAACTCCTGATAGATCTTGATGCCGCGCTTGATGGCCTGCTGGTAGAGGGTGTGGAGCAGGGCGTGGCCGGTCTTGTCTGCCGCGAAGCATGTGCGCGGGAAGCCAGCGCCGCCGAAGGGGCGCTGGGCGATGGTGCCGTCCGGGTTCCGGGAGAACGGGCAGCCCCAGTGCTCCGTCTCCACGATGCACGGCACGGCCTCCTTGGCCAGGATCTCGGCCGCATCCTGGTCCGCCAGGTAGTCGGAGCCCTTGATGGTATCGAAGGCGTGCTTCTCCCAGTTGTCGTCCC